>NZ_CANMAB010000163.1:0-4723 GCF_947495635.1 uncultured Virgibacillus sp.
GTGATTGAACATTCTCATGGACGATTACACTTCGTAAAATTTCGTACCGTTCGATTAGTTTTATAAAGCTTTGTTCGAGAATATCAAGATGGACATTCCCCTTGCTTATAAAGGATTTTTGCTCAAAATAGGTCGTTGAATGTTCATCTAACAGAGAATGGAATAACATTCCTTCCTGCATTGGTGTCAATGGGTAAATATCTTGAATGGTTGCAGAATGGTAGTATTTCGTTAGTTCCGCTAGTTCTTCTAACGTCAAACTCTGGTCTGCATAATCTGAGGGTGTTAATTCTGTGGTGGTTTGTTTTTGACAGTGTTCAATGATTTGTAGTAAGTAGCTCTTATATGATGCGGCTACCATCTTCATTGTACTTTCATAATATTTCTTACTATTGTAAGTAAATGTAAACCCTAATTGGCGCTCTATAATTGATCCATTAATGTCTATATCAAATAAATTTTCAGCATTGGGACTGATTGGTTCACCACCAGATAAGTTCGACAACGAAAAGACGTCATTTTTTATTTTTTCATCAAATTGGCCAAGGTAATTAAAGCTTATCTGAGGGGTAGCCTTTCCGTTTACTCGTTTCTCATCCAATAAATACCTACATATTCCATAACCAATTCCTTTATTTGGTATATGTCTTAATGTCTCTTTTATATTTTTTATGGTATAATCCAATGTTTTCTCTTTATCCACTTCCAATAAAACAGGATAGTGTGTGGTGAACCACCCTATCGTTCTAGAAATATTTATATCCCCTTCAAGCATTTCCCTCCCGTGTCCTTCCAAATTAATCATCAACTTGTTTTCCGAGGTCCAATCGTGAATAGCCAACCCTAAAGCAGTCAATAAAATGTCATTAACCTCTGTATTATAGGCTTTATTTGTGTTTTGCAATAATTTCAAGGTTTCTTCTTGACTTAATAAAATTTCAATACAGTTATTATTTTTTAACTTATTGCTTTCTTCACTATAGTTAAAGTCTACCGGTAATAACTTGATATCTGCTTGATCAATTTTAGCCCAGTAATCTAGTTCTTCTTGTAATAAATTCCCTTGCGCTTGCTGCTCAAGATACATACCCCATTCTTGGAAAGAATTAGTCTTTTTCTGGAAGGCTATCTCTTTTTCTTGACTAACTTGATGGTAGCCTTCTGTAAAATCTTCTAACAGAATTCTCCATGAAACTCCGTCTATCACTAAATGGTGAATCACAAAAAGTAAATGGTCCCCTTCATTCGTTTGAAATAATGCTACGTTAACAAGTGGGCCGTTTTCAATATCTAGCCCACGCTGAATCATTTGACTACATACTTCTATTTCTCTCTGATGATCTTCTACAAAACGATAATTAAATACTTGAAAATCGAACAGCTTATCTTCCGTACTCTTTCGAATGATTTGTTTTACGCCGTTCGGATCAAATTGGTATACCATTCGTAGGGCATCATGATGCTTGGTGATTGCCGTTAAAACTTCCCTGACGATATCTTCCTGAAAGCCTTCTTTACGATGAATCATCACCGATTGATTCCAATGATGGCTATCTGTAAAGTTGTGTTCAAAAAACATCTTTTGAATTGGAATTAGCGGTGCTTCTCCAATCACTTCTTCCTGATTTACAGAAGATGCATGGACAAATACCTTCGCAATCAATTTTCTAATCGTGCTAGATTGAAAAATATCTTTAACATCTAGTAGATAATGATGCTTTTGTAATTTTGATATAATTCGAATAGCATTGATAGAATCTCCACCTAATTCGAAGAAATTATCATGGACACCAATTTTTTCTATTCCTAATACATCAGACCATATCCTTACAAATATTTCTTCCGCTTCCGTTTGCGGTGCTACATATTCACTTTCAATATGCAAATTTAGTTCACGTAATGCCTTTCTATCTACTTTTCCATTTCTTGTTAAAGGCATACGCTCTATCTGAAACAGATAGGATGGTATCATGTAATATGGCAGTAGCTCTTCTAAATAATCTCGTATATCTTGCGTGTCAAGCTGACTTCTACCAACATAATAACCGACAAGTGATTTCTGATTTTCTTCATCTTCTTTAACCAATACGACTACTTCGTTAATCTCTGGATGACTAATTAAATTATTTTCAATTTCACCAATTTCAATACGATAACCTCTAATTTTTACTTGATTATCCTTTCTACCATAAAATTCAATAATGCCGTCATTTCGCCAACGGGCAATATCCCCAGTTTTGTACATTCTTTCATTTGATCGAAAAGGAGATTTGACGAATTTTTTAGAAGTTAAGTCCGGTCTATTTAAATAACCACGAGCTACACCTTCACCAGCAATCCATAAATCACCTGATATACCGATTGGTACAGGCTTAAGATCCCCATCTAATATATATACACTCGTATTTTGAATAGGGTATCCGATAGGAAGAGACTTTTCTTTTCTACTTTTTCTTATATATCTATATTCAATGCATCCCACTGTTGCTTCTGTTGGACCATATTCATTAATAATTTCTACCTTTCCATTAAACTTTTGAAAAATACGATCAGCCAATTGATAGGATAATTCTTCACCACCAACCACAAATGCTGTAATACCAATGTGGTCTATATCTAGATCGTTAATTACACTTAAGTGTGCAGGCGTTAATTTCATCATATCTACCTTATCTTCTACTATCTTCGTAAATGCATATGGATCATCGTTATGATAAACGTGAACCTTATTACCTGATAATAAAGGAACGTAGATCGATGTGATGGTTAAATCGAATGAAATGGACGTAAACAATGGAAAGTCTCCAGCACCATTTGTAAGATATTTTTGTTGACAATAGCTTATATAATTAATTAAAGAGTTATGTTCAATCATTACCCCCTTAGGGTTTCCAGTAGTTCCAGATGTATAAATTACATATGCTAAGTTATTCGGAGTAACGGTAATTTCCAAGTTATCTTTACTATTACTATCAAAACTCCACTTAGGCAAATCCATGAAGTCAACAGTTGTATGGATTTCTTCCATCAGATGGTCAGTAGAAATAATAGTTACTGTATTAGAATTCTTCAACATGTATTCTTTTCTACTTTTTGGAAGGGTTATATCTATAGGTAAGTAAGCTCCTCCTGCTTTTAAAACACCTAAAATAGCAATAATTAGCTCAATAGAAGGTGGGAGCATAATTGCAACAATTGATTCGGCTTTTACACCATTGTTTCGTAAAAATCTAGCTAGTTGATTAGCATTTTCATTCAATTCTTGATAGGTTAATGAATTGTTTTTATATTGTACTGCAATGTTAAAAGGATTTTTTTTGACTTGATTTTCAAATAGCTCCGGCACTGTTTTATCTTTTGGAAAATGTGTCTGTGTATGATTAAATCCATAGAGTAACTGATACTCTTCCCTTTCAGATAAAAGAGATATGTCCTGTACACATTGATCTAAATTATTTGCAATACTATTAAGAACTCTAATATATCGTTCTCCGAATAACCTGATAGATTTTTCATCATAAAGCTGTGCATTATAATAAAAGCTTATAGAATATTCTTTGGAGTCTATTTTATTAATACATATAGAGAGTTGGTTTGTATCGGAATTGATTATATAGTCAATAGACTCTTGTCCATGCAAAGCATCCATACTGATACTAATCGGAGTTATATCCATTACACTGATACCGCTTTGCATTTTTTTTAGTAGCATTTCTAGATCCGCATACTGATTGTCATATGCCTGAAATAACCTTTCTTGTGTATCTTTAAGTAGTTGCTTATTAGAAGATTCATTTGCAACACAGTTAACCAGTGGCAACAGCCTATTTTTTATGGATTTACTATCTTTTACTTCTCCTATATATGTTGGAATCCCAATTATGCTTTCTTCATTGCCATTATATTTAAATAATTGAATATTCAGCCCTGTCAGCATAACTAGATACAGCAGTAAATCATTTTCGTTAGTGATACCATTTATTTTGTTGATTAATGCTTTGTCCATTGTAATGGTATGTTCGTTTTTTTGATAGTTGGCTTTTGAAAAATAATCATGTGGAATTGTCCCTGGTTCGATATCCAATAGGTTTAGGCTCTTCCAATATTCATTTGATCTTTCTAATCGTTCATTCACGTGTACAGCATCATCACTTTTTAGCATACAGCTCACATCCTTCCACTTATCCATATTCGAACTAAACAGACGAGTACGAATATGGATAGATCATTTTGTATCTTGCTAAAATGTAAATGTCGTACTTCTCAGTTTTTTTACTTCATTATCTATTTCTTCGATGTTTCTCTTCTCCTCATGATTCAATACATTGATGTGTTCTATTTTACTATTTCCACTATTCAACACCGCTTCAAGGATTACTTTGAAATCTTTGATTGCTCTTTCCATGAATTCTTTTTTAAACAGTGCAATAGAATATTCAAAACTCATTTGAATAGTATTGCTTATCTCTAGGACTTTTAATGATAAATCAAATTTAGAGATCGTGTTGCTTATCGCTTTTTGCTTTATCTGGAGGTGATCCAAGTCAATTCTATCTGTACTAATATCAATATTAGTCATGTCAAACAGCACATCGAACAAAGGATTTCGACCAGGATTTCGTTTTACATCGATTTCTTTTATTAACTCTTCAAGCTGATAGTTCTGATTGTCATAAGCTTGCAATGAGTTTTCTTTCACTTCCTTCAAAAATTCACTAAATGT
>NZ_CANMAB010000164.1:0-4659 GCF_947495635.1 uncultured Virgibacillus sp.
GACAGTGAAGAGCTCTATAATAATCCGATTCATCCGTATACGAAATCATTGTTATCCGCTATTCCACTGCCAGATCCAAATTATGAACGGTCTCGTCAACGAACGAATTATGACCCAACAATCCATGATGTTAGCGAAGATCCTGAATTTAGGGAAATAAAACCTGGCCATTGGGTGCGCTGTACGACAAAAGAATTGGAGCGATACAAAAAGGAATTAGGAGTGTAATGACAGGAAAATCCTTGCTGCCAGCGTGTGTTAGCAAGGATTTTTATCCTCTATATACTGCCAGTTATATGCGGGATAAAAACGTTCGTCATGTGGCAAATAATACCTGCATGAATAGTGAAATCCTACGCAACAATTGAACTCGCTTACATGTGGAAAAGTAATTGAAATTGGTTCTGTTAGGAATAGTTTGACAATATCATGAAAATAAATGTAAAATATATTCACATGTTAACGATGTATAAGGGGGAGTTTGTATGAAAAATAAAAACCTTATGGTTTCTATTGCTATGCTACTAGTATTAGCTCTATTTCTAGCGGCATGTGGTGGTAATGAAGAAGGCAAAAATGGTGATGGTGGATCAGATGGTGGAGACAAACCTAAGTTTCTAAGCATGCTTACAGGTGGAACAAGCGGTACCTATTACCCGCTTGGTGGAGAAATGGCAAAGATTATTGATGATGAAACAGGTATACAAACAGATGCACCATCTTCCAATGCTTCTGCTGATAATGTAATGGCATTAAGTAACGAAGAAGCAGATCTAGCATTCGTTCAGACAGATGTTGTAGCAAATGCTATTGAAGGAATCAATTCTTTTGAAGGTAAAGCTGTAGATAATGTTCAGGCGATTGGTTCGCTATATCCAGAGACTATTCAAATCGTAACAACAAAAGATTCCGGAATTGCATCTGTAGAAGATCTAGCTGGGAAAACGGTTTCCGTTGGTGCACCAGGGTCTGGTACGTATGTAAATGCAGAACAAATCCTAGAAGTACATGGTATGACAATGGATGATATTGATGCGCAAAACCTTGATTTTGGAGAGTCTACTGGTGGTATCCAAGACGGTAATATTGATGCCGCGTTTATCACAGCGGGTACGCCAACAGGAGCTGTTGAAGGATTATCAGCAACGGTTGATGTAGGAATTGTTCCAATTGCTAAAGATAAGGTTCAGGCATTAGTTGAAGAGTATCCATATTATGCTGAAGATACAGTTAAAGCAGGTACGTATAATATTGAAGAAGATGTAACAACAGTAGCAGTATTGGCAATGCTTGCTGTAAGAGATAGTTTATCTGAAGAGGTAGTATACGATATTACGAAAGCAATATACGAAAACACGGATAAAATTTCTCATGCAAAAGGTGAATTTATTACGAAGGAATCTGCGTTAGATGGTATTGGAATTGATCTGCATCCAGGTGCAAAGAAATATTTTGAAGAAGAAGGTATTTCTGCTTCAAAATAAGTTTTACAATAAATAACTTGGTGGCCGGCTGTAATCCTGCATGAATGTAGGAATTTGCTGCCGGTCAACCCATGTTTAGAAGCGTTTACATCTTCTTATACAAATCTCAACGGTTTCTAGGTGAATATTCATGAAGTTTTCTAAGAAAAAGAGAATGATAGCTATTCTGGTTCTTCTACTATTAATTACTCTACTTGCTTTATGTGTTCCTTTCCGAACAGCCCTAGTATTTTATGAAGAAAATACAAAGCAAATTGATGCGTTCCTTCCTATAGAAGAAGGCGCCCCCTTCCAATTAATTTTCAAACATTCTATTCATTTAACGGATGTTGTGGAAAAATATGTTGTACTAGATAATCAGAATATGAAGCAAAATGAAATTGTATATGAAGAATTTGGAATTGGTATGCCATCTAATGCTCAAGAAGGTGAAGAATTCACGTATGAGGATGGAAAATACCATATTAAAAGGCTGGATAATATTTTTCCTAACATTAAATTAAGAAACGGCAAAACCGTTTCTGAAAATCGACTTGTTTGGGGCGAGAACGCAGAGCATCAAATCTACCTAAATAAATACTTTAAGCCAGGCTCTTGGTTTACTTTAAAAATAGAAAATTTAACACTATGGGAATACTTGAAAGGAGTGAGGATCGTTGAGTGACTCAAAAGATCAATTAACCGAAAAACAGCAAGAGGAATTGTTACAGAAATATGATTCTGAATCGAATACGAGAAAGCTTGCTGGTACAGCGGCTGCTATCGTTTTTATCGGATTATTAGCATTTTCTTTATTTCAGCTTTATACAGGAGCCTTTGGCCAATACACTGCTTACATTCAGCGTACGGTCCATTTAGGTTTTGCACTATCCCTAATTTTTCTATTGTTTCCAGCAAGAAAAAAGGGGAACAAGAAGAAGGTTGCTTGGTATGATTATTTGCTCGTATTATTGTCCATTATCGTTTGTGGCTACTGGCCAGTTTTCTATGAGACGTTAGTACAGCAAATTGGAAGTATTACACAGGTGCAGATGTTTATTGGTGGAGCAGCGATATTACTTGTTCTGGAAGCTACTCGACGAGCAGTAGGGCTTCCAATAACCATTATTGCAATTATCTTTTTGGTATACGCATTATTCGGCCCGTATATGCCAGGCATGCTTGCACATAGAGGGCTGAGTCTACAACAGTTAATTGATTCAATGTTTTTTACAACGCAAGGTATTTTAGGTACGCCTTTACAGGTATCGTCAACTTATATCTTTTTATTCCTATTATTTGGTGCATTTTTAGTACAAACTGGGGTAGGAAATTACTTTAATGATTTGGCAATTTCACTTGCGGGTCGTCGAACAGGTGGACCAGCAAAGGTTGCCATCTTTTCAAGTGCCTTGAATGGTACTATTTCAGGAAGCTCTGTTGCTAATACTGTTACAACTGGGTCTTATACCATACCGATGATGAAAAAGCTCGGTTATAAACCAAATTTCGCTGGTGCCGTTGAGGCGGCTTCCTCTACTGGTGGTCAAATTATGCCACCAATTATGGGAGCTGCAGCGTTTTTAATGATAGAGTTTGCTGGAGTGGGTTATTGGGAAATTGCGAAGGCGGCTACGATACCAGCCATTTTATACTTTTCTGGTATTTGGATAATGACGCATCTAGAGGCAAAGCGTACCGGCTTACACGGCTTGCCAAAGGACCAGATCCCGCCTAAAAAGGAAGTTTTCAAAAAGATTCATTTATTGCTTCCGATTATAGCTATTGTCTGGTTACTATTTAAAGGGTTTAGTATTGAACGAACAGCGTTACTAGGAATAGGTATTACGATCTTGGTTAGTATGTTTAGAAAAGATACACGGATTAATCTATCAAAATTTATAACGGCGTTAACCTCTGGAGCAAGAACGGCACTAGGTGTGGCAGCTGCAACTGCTTGCGCTGGTATTATAGTCGGTGTCGTAACAAAAACAGGTCTTGGGCTGAAATTGGGAAATAGTCTTGTAAGTATGGCAGGATCTCTTGCAAGCTCTGCTGATATGCAGTTACTGCTTACACTGTTTTTCACAATGGTTGCTTCCATTATATTGGGGATGGGATCACCAACTACAGCTAACTATATCATTACATCAACGATTGCTTTACCAGCTATATTAGCATTGAATGATCAACTTGAAGTTGCCATACCAGTACTTGCAGGTCATATGTTTGTGTTTTATTTTGGAATTGTTGCTGATATTACACCTCCAGTAGCACTTGCCGCATTTGCAGCGACGGGAATATCGGGCGGTGAACCAATACGAACAGGGGTGAATGCTGCGAAATTGGCAGTAGCAGCATTTATCATTCCATATATGTTCGTTCTACAACCACAGCTGTTAATGATTGATACGACCGTACTAAGTATTATTTGGATTCTCTTTACGGCTATTACGGGCATGATTGCAATTGGTGCTGGTTTAATTGGATTTTGGTACCTTAAGCTAAATTGGCTCGTCCGAATTATTTCCGTGGTAGTAGGTTTAATGCTCATTTATCCAGAAGGCAATACAGATATTTATGGGCTTATTGCATTTATCATTATGATTGCTGTTCAATTTATGATGAATCGCTCCCAAGGGCAAACAGAGCTGATGCAGCAAGCAAGTGAACAATAAAGTGAAACTTCAATCGTGGGGGATTTTGTTTATCCCCCCACGGATTCGAAGTACCACAAGGGTATGACCTAAAGGCCCTAGAAACAATCGGACATTTACTGGCAGTTTATCCCCACTCACCAATATTAGTTTCACTTGATTGCTTGGAGTGTGGTCTTACTGCAAGTTATATGCGGGATAAAAAAATTACATGATTCAAGAGATGGGTTGTCGTAATATTTCGGCAGCCTATTTTTTGTTGTCTAGGAAACTATAAAATTAGCCCATCTGAATAAAAATGGGCATGTTGAGCCGCGTCCAGATCCAGCGCCCAGAAAACGGAGGCGACCTCACGAATCGCTCTAAGCTAAAGCATCATCGACTAGCAAGCACACCATGATTCCTTTAACTCCGTTGACTTGCTCCAGTCGCTACGTTTTTATTCGGGCGCTTCCGCTTTTGTCTAAGTTAAGAAAGTATAAAATCAGTGCAATGACTGCGTTAAGCCAAGTAGTTATTTTGAAATGTTAGATGTATAT
>NZ_CANMAB010000165.1:0-4657 GCF_947495635.1 uncultured Virgibacillus sp.
AAGTAATTAGTCGGAGCATTGCCAATATACATCAAACATTTCAAAATAACTACTTGGCTTAACGCAGTCATTGCACTAATTTTATACTTTCTTAACTTTTAAAAAAACCCGCCCCTAGATAGGGACGAGTTTCCACCCGTGTTACCACCCTGATTCCAGATAATGTATATGCAATACAATTATCTAGCACTCATCAACGTACTATCATACGCGCCCCTTTTAACGGCGGGTCCCCGGGAAAACTTAAATGAATATTCAGCCTTCCTTCTCAGAGAGGATATTCAGCATAATGGGAACATTGGCTTGCAGCAAATCACCAACTCTCTAAAGATCCACATTTATACCTACTCATTCTCGTCAACGAATGTAACCGTTTGTTTATAATATGCTTAGCATAAAGTAAAGCGTTCCTAATGTCAAACATATTTACGGTTTCATACAACTGGTTCCATACTTGGAATAAAATGAAACTTCCATCCTTGGGGATTTTTGTTTATCCCCCACGGTTTGGTAGTACCACAAGGGTATGACCTAAAGGCTTTTGAATCAATCGGACATTTACTGGCAGCCTATCCCTCGCTTACCAATAATTGTTTCACTTTATTGCTTGAAGCTGGAATCTTACGGCCGCTTATATGTGGAATAAATCTAACTATCGTATGCTTAACCTGAATGCATATGTAAAAACCTTATTGCTCTACTTATCACAGTTGGTACAACGGATACATGATTCTCATCCGTCAATTCATAAAATACCGTTGTTAATCCTTTTGATCTTAGCTCTTCCAGTCGAATAGCGAGATCACGTGCATCATTTACCATATGATCTTTTTCTAATTCACCAACAGCAAGAAACACCCGCTTTTCACTTATATCGGTATTAGCGGCCCAGTTCTTTACTAGCTCCAATATGACGCGATTTCCCCACCATATTGAAGGACTTGTTATCATAAAGGTTTGAAATGCAGACGTTCCTGAAAATAAAACATACAATGCAAATAATCCTCCCAAAGAATGACCAAATAATGTTTGTTTCTGTCGATCAATGGAAACGTGTTGCTCTATACATGGCTGTAATTCCTGCGTAATAAAATGAAAGAACTCCTCTGCTCCACCATTTTCAGACCATGCACTACCATCAGGCTTGGGTGGTAAATTTTCCACAGAAGTAGGTGGCGTAAAATCGTACACTCTAAATTCAGATGCAAAAGCGGCATCAACCGGATAACCAATGCCTACAATAACAGCCGGAATCACTTTTGTTTTTTCTGATCGAGCAGATTGTACTTTCACCGTCTCATGAAATGTATGAAAAAAAGCATTCCCATCCAAAACATAGATAATTGGATAACCAGATTCCGGAGCTGGCTGTTTTGGTATAGAGATGTAAATATCGTATCGCCTACCGTACCTCGAAGTCATCGACCATTTCTCTGCTCCAGATGTAATTACAGGCGATGTTTTATATTCTTTCAACCTATTTCCCCCTTACATTTATTTATGCTTGTATACTATCATATCCAAAACATACTGGGGAATTATCGTATGGGTCTATCATTACTCTTGCATCAATTTCAAAGACTTCCTTTAATACTTCGTTTGTAATGATATCTGAAGGACTTCCAACAGAAATAACTTCACCAGACTTCATTGCCACAATCTCATTTGAAAACCTAGCAGCATGATTAATATCATGTAATACCATTACAATTGTACAACCATGCTCTTTATTAAGCCGTTGTACAATCTGTAGGACTTCCAATTGGTGAGCTAAATCAAGGTACGTTGTCGGTTCATCTAGTAATAGTACTTCCGTTTCCTGAGCTAGTGCCATCGCCAACCAAACCTTCTGCCTTTGACCACCTGATAGATTACCTATTTTACGGTCACGGAAGGATGTAGTGGAGGTAATATCCATTGCCCATTCAATAACCTTACGATCTTCCTTTGTTAATTTATTGACATTTTTCCGATGCGGATAACGTCCATATGTGATAAGCTCTTCCACCTTCAGTTCACCAGGGGCAGTAGGATTTTGCGAAAGCATAGCTAGATGTTTGGCAATTTTCTTTGTTGGTATATGATTAAGTTCTTTGCCTTGTAAGAATACTTTTCCATTACGCTGCTTTAAAATTCTTCCCATTGTTTTTAATAAGGTTGATTTCCCACAGCCATTTGGTCCAATAATTGTCGTAATTTCACCAGTCTTCACCTGTAAATGAAGATCTCTGAACACCGTATGTCTTTCATAACCAGTCTCCAATGCCTCCGCCTGCAAAATACTCATTTGCCTTCCCCTCCCTATGTTTTCGTTTTTACTAATAAATATAGAAAATACGGTACACCGATAATCGATATCACGATACCAACAGGCAACTCTGCTGGGGCAAAAACCGTTTTTGCTATAAAATCTGATACGATGACAAGTAGTACACCAAGTAATCCACATATAGGAATCACATATCTATGCTGTAGTCCAACGAGTCTTCTTGCTATATGTGGAGCCATAAGCCCTACAAAACCTATACTTCCAGATACAGAAACACAAGCGCTGACAAGAGCAACACTACTTATTAGAAGTAGTATTTTTTCTTTCTCTACGGAAACACCTAAGCTTTTTAAATTTGATTCTTCTAATTGAAATAAATCTAATAAATAAGCCTTTTTATAGATGATTGGGATAAATAAAATAATCCAAGGAATCATAGACAGAATATAAATCCAATTAGCGTTGTATATTGTTCCAGAAATCCATACCGTTGCCATCTCAAAGTCAGATGCTTTCATTTTTAACGAAATATAAAGGGAAAATGCTCCAAAACCTGATCCAATAGCTATTCCCGTAAGCAGAAGACGTTGGGAATCTAATTTTCCATTTTTCCAAGCGAAGAGAAAGATAATCGTAGCCGCTATAAGACCACCAATTAACCCAAAGAGTGGCTGCATCATAATAGCTAACAATCCCGTATCCGTTATCTTATCTTTAAAGAAAAACATAAACAATACAATCGCCGCTCCAGCACCGGCATTTATACCAAGTATCCCTGGGTCAGCTAAACCATTTCTAGTAATCCCTTGAATAACTGCACCAGCTATACCGAGTCCAAACCCAACTAAACCAGCAATAACAATTCGTGGTAGTCGAAAATCAAAAATAACTAAATCATAATCTTCTGTAGGGTTAATACGTAAAATGGTTCGAAAAACATTTGATACCGTAATATCAAACGATCCATTTGTAATGCTTATGTAAATCGCCACTAATATCGAAACTGAAATAAGCAATAATGTTGTAATATATCGACGTCTATCTGCTTTATGCATGCTTCTCTCCTCCCCTACTACGAATTAAATAAAGGAAGAAAGGGATTCCAATAAAAGCAGTGATAACACCAATTGGCGTTTCAAACGGATAATTGATAAATCTACTTAACACATCACATAACGCCAAGAATCCGCCGCCAATTACGCCAGCACAAGGAATGATCCAGCGATAATCTATACCAACTAAGAATCTAGTGATATGAGGAATGATTAGACCTACAAAACCTATCTTTCCAACTAGTGCTACGGCGGTACCTGTCAGCATAACAACAGCTATAACAGTCATCGCTTTAACAAGCTTCGTTCGTTGTCCCAAGTTAACAGATACGTCTTCACCTAATGACAAGATAGTAATTGATTTTGCTAAAAATATAATGATCAAGATTCCTACTATGCCAAAAGGAATTGCGATTTTTAACATGGATGGATCAATCTGATGAAGTCGTGCATTATACCAAAAGCTCACATTTTGCGACACTTGAAAATAGGTGGAAATGGCCGATGATATACTGCTTAAAAACGTACCAATAACGGTGCCAATAATAGCTAATCTCACAGGTGACAACCCATTCCGTAAAAGTGAACCAAAGCCAAATACAATTCCTGCTCCTAATAAGGAACCAAGCATAGAATAAAGAATCATTTGTAACGATGACATACCTGGCATCCACACCATACAAATAGTGATTACAAAAGCTGATCCATCGGTAACTCCCATAATGGAAGGGGATGCAAGATAGTTTCTTGTCATCCCCTGCATAACCGCTCCCGATATCGCTAGAAAGGCACCTACTATTAATGCACCAAGAGCTCTAGGTATACGTGACGTTATGATTATTGCATGATCGACATTTTCTGGATCATAGTTAATAATTGCATCCCAAACGGTAGTTAAAGCAATCGATTTTGTCCCCAAAACCACTGATAAACAAGTAATAAGTATAATCCAAAGGGGTGCAGTCATTAATATAACTACGTGCACTTTATTTGTTTTTCCCATAACTTCCAACGCACCTTATGCTTTATTCGACTAAATCTACTATATAGCTTCTTCATAGACTGACCAGTATTTTCTTCTCAGTAAATAATAAGAAAATAGGATCAGGGTTACTTTCTGCTAATTAGATTATTACCCACACTATATAATTGAGAATGATTATTAATTTCATTTAAAATGATATGGGATTAACCCCCTTTTGTCAACTGATTTTTAATAAATATGACTCCATTCCATATTAATGGACAACATAATGAGAAATAAGAAAAACGGAGCAAAATTCGCTCAGTCCTTATCACTAAATGCTCAGATTTACGCTTCCTCTAGTAGCTATTA
>NZ_CANMAB010000166.1:0-4611 GCF_947495635.1 uncultured Virgibacillus sp.
AAACATTTCAAAATAACTACTTGGCTTAACGCAGTCATTGCACTGATTTTATACTTTCTTAACTTACAAAAAAAGAATATGGAAATAAATTCCACATCCCTTACTTAACTATAAGAACAGGACAATTTACACGTTTTGCAACCTTATGACTAACACTCCCTAAAATAAAAGACTGTAAGTCATTCAATCCTCTACTCCCTATTACTACACAATCATAAGATTTTTCATTTGCAAATTCAACAATTTCTGGTCCTGGATCACCATGAAGAACATTTGTATTGTAATCCATACCTGATTTATCTAGCATATCTAAAATTGGCTTCAGTTTTTCTTCTCTTTTCTTTTCGATTTCTAGTTTATTGGTTGAATGTAAAACATCTTCTTTTGCCGTTTTTCCATCAACTACATATATAATATCCGTAGTCCCTTCGAATTTATTAGCAAGTTCTATTGCATATCTAGCGGATCGTATTGAGTGCTCCGACCCATCTACTGCCAGTAATATTCGTTTAAACAATTCATCTCACTCCTTACAATATTATTAGACTTAGTGACCAGCCGCGTTTGAAATACCACCAATACGTTTTTTCAGTTGCTTACTTTCCTCATTCAAACCAATATAATTTACATTGATATTATTCTGGGCAAACTTTGCTTCTATTTTATCTAACGCCCCAATGGCAGAGTCATCCCATAGATGGGCCTGTGTTAAGTCTATTTCTACTTCGGTTATAGTGTCTCCAAAATAGAATTTACTTGGAAGATCACTTACAGATGCAAAGAATAATTGTCCTTCAATACGGTAGGTTTTTTTCTGATTTTGTACTACTTGACCTTCCGTTACTTTAACTTTAGAAATCTTAGCTGCGAAGAAAATAGCACTTAATAATACTCCAGCTAATACTCCAATAGCCAAATTGTGTGTTGCTAATACAATTATTATGGTAGTCAGCATTACTGCTGAATCGGTCTTAGGAATTTTAACAAGATTTTTAAGAGAAGACCAATCAAAAGTACTTATAGAAACCATGATCATAACTCCCGCTAAGGCAGCCATAGGAATTTGAACTACAACCTCACCTAGTATAATGATCATAGACATCAAAACAACACCTGCTACAAGTGAAGATAACCTACCACTTCCTCCAGATTTCACATTTATAACTGATTGTCCTATCATTGCACATCCACCCATTCCACCGAAGAAACCTGTGACTATATTCGCAATGCCTTGTCCACGACTTTCTTTATTTTTATTACTTTCTGTATCAGTCATATCATCAACTATATTAGCTGTTAATAATGATTCTACTAAACCAACGATTGCTAATGAAAAAGAATACGGAAGAATAATCAATAGTGTTTCCATTGTTAGTGGAATATCTGGAATTAAAAATACTGGTAATTGTTGTGTTATTATTCCCATATCACCTACTGTTCCAACATTTATATTACCTATTATGACAATCGCCGTAACAACAACAATTGCTACTAAGGTTGATGGAATAGCTTTTGTAAATCTAGGTAATAAATAAATAATGGCTAATGTTAATGCTACAAGTGCATACATAATCCATGTTTCACCAACAAAATGCTGTAACTGTGAAGTAAAAATCATGATAGCTAATGCATTTACAAATCCAATCATTACAGATCGTGGAACAAACTTCATCATTCTAGCCAACTTTAATATGCCAAATAATATTTGAATTATTCCTGTTAGAATAGTCGCAGCTAACAAATACTGTAACCCATGCTCTGCAACTAAATTAACCATGAGTAGTGCCATTGCTCCAGTAGCTCCGGATATCATCCCAGGTCTACCACCGACAAAGGCAATCACTAATGCTATAGAGAAAGAAGCATAAAGACCTACCATCGGATCAACACCAGCAATAATAGAAAAAGCGATTGCTTCTGGAATTAAAGCTAATGCGACAACGATTCCGGATAAGATATCTCCTTTTACATTTCCAAACCATTCTTGTTGTATCTTTAAAATATTCATTTTTCAGCTCCTCTTTGTTGTTATTATATATATATTAATAGACTAATAGTTCAAGGATTATTTCATAGAACAGAACGAATCATACCATATATATTATAAACAGCAAAATCCCAAGAAAACGCATCCATTTTATTATTACTTCAAATTTCTCCAATTTACTTTAGATAACTTCTATATCCAATTAATTATAAAATAGTTATATTTAATATAATTATCTATAACCATATATAATTATTTAAGTTGTTTTTTTTAAAACAATTAATTATGGTATGATTAGTTACAAGGAAAAATGTTTGGAGGCATTGTAATGACTCATGAGATTATGACCGTTGCACAGGTTGCAGAATACTTACAATTAAGTGAGATGACAACATATAAATTAGTTCAAGAAGGAAAAATCCCTGGTTTTAAAATCGGAAGACATTGGAGAGTAAAAAAAGAAGATTTAAATGAATTCATCGAAAGATTAAAAAACGGAGAAAGAATCTAATATAAAAAGACCCTAAAACGATAAGCCTAGGGTCTTTTATTTTAGCCATTAGCTAGTTGAGATTTCTCTGGTTTTTTTGCAATCAGAGCACAGAACAATCCGATTAAAGGAAATAATAAAGTAGCTAACAGTACAGGAGTGTAGCTATGGAAAATATCAAAGCCTACCCCAAAAGGTAGTGGTCCAAAGGCTGATCCTAATACCCCCATCGTTACGCCTACTCCATTAATACTACCTATATATTTACGCCCGAAATAATTTGGCCAAATTATATTTAATCCAATTCGTTCTAATCCATTTGCTATCCCCCATAAGACACCAAATGCAAAAGCCACATAGACATGGTACTCCCACAATTGCCATTAAACTTAACACAATTGCAGCTGATTCTGGTGACAAATCATTACTACCAAATATAGATATAATATGGAAAGTAATACCAGTATTAACCATTGCTGGAATCCCAACACAAATTAGAATTGCCCAAAAAGCTCTAGTTTTCATTGCTTCTTTTAATGTCCAATCTGTCGCAGCTTCTTGAATCTGAGCCCCCATTACTGCCCGTGTTTGCTTTTCAGCATTTTCACTTGATCCATCTGGTAATAGTCCAATCTCCTCCGGTTTATTCCGAACTCCAATAAGAGCAATAGGAACAAATATAAATAGTAGCAGAACACCCCAGAATCTCCATGCAAACTGCCAGTCCCATGTATGAATTAACCAAGTGTTCACAATAGGGAAAACCATAGCACTTGCAAAACTGCCCAATGTCATAATGCTAAAAGCAATTCCTCTTTTTTTAATAAACCATTGTGCAACTAATGTATTAGGTATTAGAGACATACTACCTTGACCCAATAAACGTATAAGGAAAAAGCCAATTGCAAGCATCCACATACTAGAAACCATACTGTTAAAAAAGCAAGCTATACTAAATAATGTGCCGACAATAACCATCATCATCCGCTGTCCAAATCTATCTATAAATCTCCCGATAACCATCATACCTAGACCCGCTATTAAGGTAGCCATAGAATATAACCCCGAAACCTGTGACCTAGACCAATTGAATTCATGGATGTATTCATCAATAAACGTAGAGTTAGAATATGTTTGCCCTGGACCTGAAAAAAATACTCCTAGTCCAGCAATAAAGACAATCACCCAACCGTAGAAAAATGATTGAAATAATTTCAACTTCTTCATGAAATTGCACCACCTAGTTGTTATTTTTCAAAAGTATAAGGAAGTAGAGTGAAAGGAAAGGATGATTTATGTATAAAATGTTATACATAAACATATATCATTAAATAGTTTAACAAATTATGTACTGCAATATATACAATTAATTTGAATAGTATTTAATTATATTCAGATTGACTTCATTATAGTTAAATATTCATATTTATGTTAATTTAAGGCATTTTAAACAAATTAATGGAATATCAAATACGTAAATGTATTATAAATTGTTTCTAATAAAAAAGAGGCATTGTTAATGAGTGATATAGAAGGGCTTTGCAAATTTACTTCTATGTGTAGAGAAATTTTAGATACACAAAAACCATTTTAATGAAATTATAAACTATCAGACCCTTAATGACATATTTAGTAGCATATTTCTTCCATTTTTCTGGTGATTATGAATGCCCATTATTCCCCATGTAAGGTGTACCTTATTATTTTGTACAATCTTAGTAAGATCTTTTTGTTAAGCGGTTTTTGAGCCATCTTATTCTATCCTCCTATCACGTAAAAATTTTTTATTATGCTTGCTTACTCAATCCACACATAACTAATAATTTCTATAGATAAATAATGACAGCTACTTTTATGTACCTATTTTCTACTTTCAAAGAATCTAGACCTGATATTTATTCAAGAGGGCAAGATTCTGGAATAAGCTCGAAACAAAATACATAAACATTCGTATATGAAACTATGAGAAAAAACGATTTATAAATATGAGGCCACTGAAAATCTTATGATTTTTCAGTGAAACTTGAAGTATGTTATAAAAAAGACGACTCAAATTCTTTTTAAAAATTTAGAGTCGTCTTTTTACTAATTTATCTATTATATTTTGCTTATTTTTAACCCATTAGCTTCAATA
>NZ_CANMAB010000167.1:0-4435 GCF_947495635.1 uncultured Virgibacillus sp.
ATATCAGAAAATTCGTTCAACTTGATTGAAATCTAAAAATATATTCATTGACTTTTACAGTTATTTTTTATGCAACGCTAGTGATGAAATTACAAAAGTTACTCATGTGGGTAATTATGGGTGCGTTGAGCAGCGCCCAGAAACTAGGCGACTTCATGAATCACCCTAATCTAAGTCATCATAGTCTTGCAAGCTTACCGTGATTCCTTTATTTCCGTTGACTTACTACAGTCGCTACGTTTCTAATCGGACGTTTGTGCTTTTGTTCTTATACTTGGATATAAATGACTAAAAGATTAGGAAACAGAGAAATTGGAACTAATTATATTGAAGTTATTACGCAGGTTACGGAGAGAATTTCAGTAAGGGAGATGGAGAAATCTATAATGTTGTTATCTTTTTTTAGGAACAGTACACTCTTTTCATGGTACGAATTCAGAGAATATCTGAAAAAAAATGATAACATTAATCATGAGTTAACCTTAGACATTCGTTAATTATGATTGTCTTTTTATTTAGGAGGATGTTACAAACCTGGAGCTAAAAGTAAGAGCTATTCCGTAAGTATTAAATCAGATGAACATAGCGAACAGGCAAAGTTCCAGGAAACAGATTATTTTAAAGAAAAATCAAAAGAACGCTATAAAATTGAAGCTAAAAATAGTGAATTAAAACATAGACACGGGTATGATGTTTCAAAATCCTCGGGTCTAGTTGGCATGGAAATGCAAGGAGCCATGGCTATATTTACCGTAAATCTAAAACGGATATTGAAGCTAATGGGTTAAAAATAAGCAAAATATAATAGATAAATTAGTAAAAAGACGACTCTAAATTTTTAAAAAAGAATTTGAGTCGTCTTTTTTATAACAAATTTCAAGTTTCACTGAAAAATCATAAGATTTTCAGTGGCCTCCGTTCTATTAGTAGTTTTTTTAACTTTTCCGGATCCTCTAGAGTAGCTTGATTACTTAAATACTTCGCTGCTTCCTTATTTTTTTCTTGTCAGCATTTATTTACTTCATTTTTTCAATTTCTACTTTTTTGGATGGTCAGCCAAGGTTCATAAGCAGTTATATTGAAATGACGGAGGCTATTTTTTGGCTTTTTTAGAAACGTATTTTGTAATGTTAAAGGCGATCACCGTACCAACTTCTATCTTACTTCTGATTTGCAAACCTGTTCCAAAACTTTCAATTAGTCTTCTATTCGTATTTTTGATCCCTACTCCTGTAAAATCGATTGAATCAATGCGTTTAATAGAACGAATGACGTCATTGCTCATTCCAACTCCATCATCTTTAATGATAACTCGTAAATAATCATATTTCTTAAAAACTTTAATTTCAATTGTTCCACCAGAAGTCCGTTGCATAATCCCGTGTTTTATTGCATTTTCAACAATTGGTTGAATTGTCAGCGTTGGTAGATAAAAACCTTCTACATCATCTACTTTCCAATGAACTTTTAATTTGTTGCCAAACCTTACTTTTTCTATATACAGATAGGATTCTACAACGGAAATTTCCTCTTCAAAAGGTGTCCATTTATTAAAGGAATCAGAGTCAAATTTACTCCGTAGAAATTCACTAAATTGATCTACCAATCGACGCATTTTTTCAACGTCTACAATGCTTAGTGCATTGATGGAATTTAAAGTATTAAATATAAAATGTGGTTGTATTTGTGCTTGTAACCATTTTGCTTCCATTGCTGATTTCAATTCCTGCCTCATTTGATAGGATAAAGCAAGTCCTAATCCTAAAGGCCATCCAATGTAAAAAGGGAGAATAAATAGAACTAACAAAACTTGGAATGAATGTTGTGTTGGTCCAATTAGTTGCCCCTCGATTTGACCGCTAAATGCTAAATACCATCTATAAGAAAAAACTGGGATGATCAAAACGACTGAAACAGCTGTATATAAATGTACTAAAAATTGAACTTTATTTGTTTTAAAGAGTATAGCAACTATCGCAATTACTGCAACGAGTACGACAATAAAATCATGGTAAAGATATCTTGCAGTAGGATTTGTTTGATTTATAAACGACATGATAACGGATAACAGAATTAACGCTATTATTAGTTTTTGTCTTTTTCTTTCATTACCAAAATCGCGAAATCTAAGGATACCCTCCATTAATAGAATTGCACCGATCAATGTACAACAATTGTTTAAGAATGTGATCAAACTTCCATCTAAAAAATATATACTAATAAAGCTTACAAACCAACTAACAGACGACCAAGTCCACAAAGCAGGCCCTTTTACCATAGGGTTAATTCTCCATAAAACAATCATTAATATTAATCCCATAAAATTAATGATACCAACAACTAGTAGAAGCGTTGCTAGATCAAGTGCCATATAAGCCTCCAATTAATTCGATAGATTATTAGTTTATTGATCCTTCATTTCTCCACTTTCTAATTATGATGAACTCATTTATAATAACACTCATATTACATGTTCGAAACAAACAAATTAAATATTGATTTTCCTTGCCTAATCAAGCAAGTTCATTTTCCCCTTCGGAACGATTATCAAGTGTTGCTAAAGGTCCTAACAATAAGGAGAGCAAGAACTAATTTAAGCTAGTTCTGTTTTTGCCTTGTTCAATACCTGTATTAGTCAAAGATATCTGCACAAGTTCATAAAGCTTCACTAATTGGCGAATGAACTTATTTCTTGATGATTTTTTATCTGGTTTCTAATTTTCTAATGTATGTTAGATAACAGTAAAATAAAGTTTGCTTATTTTATTAAAATTATTTAACAAAAGCAACCTTTACTGTAAGTACATTCCAAATAGATGTCGATTGAATGTATAGTATCTTTGTTCAACAACTATCTAATTTTCAATATTATTTTCCCTTTCGCCCTTCCAGACTCCACATATTCCATCGCTATTTGGGCATCTTCAAATGGCAAAACTCTATCAATTATAGGTTTGATTTTACCGGTCTCAATATAGTTTGCGATTATACGTAATTGCTCTCCACTTGGCTTCATAAACAAAAATGTATATGGCGCATTATGTTTTTTTTCAAGCGTAGTAAGTTTATGGCCTGCTACTGAAAACAACAATGTTTTAAAAAATCCAGAACCATATTCTTTACCAAAACGAGCATTCGGTAATCCTGAAACAGAAACTATCTTTCCTCCGCTCCTTATCACTTCAAATGATCTTTCCAGTATCTCGCCACCCAGTGTATCAAATACGGCATCATATTTTTTCAAGATCTCTTCAAATTTTTCTGTCTTGTAATTTATAACTTCATCTGCACCAAGTGATTTTACTAAGTTCGCGCCAGCTTCACTGGCGGTCGTTGCAACGGTGGCACCTACTAATTTGGCCAGTTGAATAGCAAATGTACCGACACCTCCAGCCCCAGCTTGAATTAAAATCTTTTGTCCCTTTTGTAGATCCAAAATGTCTATTAGTGCTTGATAGGAGGTTAACCCAATTAGTGGGATCGATGCTGCTTCTTCAAAGCTCAAATTTTTAGGTTTTAAGGCGATATCATCTTCATGAATAGCAATAAATTCAGCAAAAGTACCCATTTTGCTTTTACGTGGACGTGCATATATTTCGTCACCAACTTTAAAACGAGTTACCTTTGCGCCAACCTTTGCAACGACACCAGAAAAGTCATTCCCTAAAATAAGTGGCATTTTATATTTAACTAACAATTTCACTTTCCCATCGCGTATCTTAAAATCAACAGGATTAATACTAGCTGCATGAATTTCTGCAAGTACCTCATATTCATCAATTTCAGGTGTGGGCATTTCTGCCAAACGCATTGGCACTTTTCCATACCTATCAATAACCATTGCTTTCATAGCCTATACCTCCAAATAATGTGTGTGTTAAATTCCATCATTATTAATAAAACTTCTGCATGAAATGATCAATATTCAACACAAGCGTTTTTAATAAATCTAATTCTGTACATACATTAATATAATAAAAATTTTTTGTCCCTTCTTTACGCATTAAAATCACACCTGCTTCTCGCAAAACCTTAAGATGATGGGACACAGCAGGTCGAGAAAGATGTGTCTGTTCAGTGATTTCACCCACACGTAATCCTGTTTGACAATCAGTTCCCATTAGAACTAACAAGATTGATTGACGTGTTTCATCACCAATTGCCAAAAGTACTTTTTGACATTTAATAAAATCCTCTTTGATTATATTTAGTTGATCCTGTTTATTCATTCAATAAAATACCTCCAAAATCAGTTTAATGGTTTAAGTTGATAAACCATATTAATAAAAACAACAGTATACTATTGTTATGTTAGATGCAATATTGAGAAAGCAAATCGAGACGAAGATATTTTAGGGGCATTCCTGTAAGGGAGAAATTTGAGGGGATATCGAAGCAGAGTCCGGATGCATAAAAAAAGCCCTCTTGGTACGAT
>NZ_CANMAB010000168.1:0-4427 GCF_947495635.1 uncultured Virgibacillus sp.
CTCATTTAGAAACACCTACCTTCTTATTTATGCATTTTCGGATCAAACGCATCACGTAATCCATCTCCAATTAAGTTAAATGCAATCATAATGACTGAAATCAGTACTGCTGGGTAGACTAATAGATATGGATATTGTCTGATATTGTCGAATCCAGTATTTATTAGCGTACCTAGAGATGCATCCGGCGGAACCATCCCTAATCCAATAAAGCTTAGAAATGCTTCAAAAAAGATGGCACTAGGTATCGTAAACATCGTATTAATGATAATAATCCCACTAATATTTGGTACTAGATGCTTCCGAATAATTTTTCCATTCGTTGTGCCCAACGTTCGTGCAGCAAGCACAAATTCCTGATTTTTCAGCTTCAACACTTCACCACGGACGATCCGGGCCATTCCAATCCAACCCGTTATCGTCAGAGCGATAATAATCGATATAATACCTGGCTGTAATACGAGAATCATTAATAGAATAACAACAAGATTCGGAATTCCGACTAATATTTCTAGTATTCGTTGCATCACATTGTCGACTCTTCCGCCATAATATGCGGAAATACCACCATATGCGACACCAATTACGAGATCAATCGCCGCCGCAACTAATGCGATAATTAAGGAAACTCGTGTACCTAACCATAATCTTGTCCATTGATCCCGACCAAGCGTGTCGGTGCCTAGCCAGAAATATTGATCGGACATATCCTTGGCTTCATAAACATGATAAGTAGCTTTTACTTCTGCAGAATTATTGCTGCCATCCCCTTCAGACAGCACCTTTATATCAATAAATTCTTCTTGGTTATCATAACGGGATATAGCCTTTTGTGTAGCTTGTTCAACATTATCACCTTTGAATTCATCCTTTAATGTCCCATCAAAACCTAACCATGAAATATTTTCTAAAACGGGGGCATGCGGAGGCATTTTGGCTCGTGATAAGTCTTGATCGTCTAAACCATGCTCATTCATACCTGGTCCGATGATACTAAATACAACAATCACAGCCAGCAGAATAACACAAAACATTGCCATTTTATTTTTGAAGAAGGTTCGTCTAGCATCTTGCATAAATGTTCGACTAGGGCCTGATATTTTTTCACTATCATTCTCTTTATCTTTTATAGGTACTAGTAATTCTTTTGGGACCTGATTTTTTTGATGATCTTTCTCCATATTAGCTTTCCCCCCCTGTAAGCCTGATTCTAGGGTCAATTAATACATATAGGAGGTCGATGATTAAGATGATTACTACAAATAAAAATGCGAAAAGTATTGTCGTTCCCATAATTACTGGATAATCATTAACCATAACCGATGTAACAAATTGTTCTCCTATTCCTGGCACAGCGAATATTTTTTCAATAACAAGCGTTCCTGTCATTAAACTCACTGCCATTGGGCCAATCACGGTCACAAGTGGAATAAGTGCATTACGCAAGCCGTGTTTAAAGATAATGCCGACTTCGCTGACACCCTTTGCACGTGCCGTTGTAATAAAGTTAGAACCCATTACTTCGATCATTTCCGTACGCGTAAAACGAGCAGCCGTTGCCATCGGGAATATCATCAAGGCGATCGTTGGTAATATGGTATGTTCAAACGTTCCCCATAATGCGACAGGGAACCAGCCTGTTTCCACGGCAAGGAACCATTGGAGTAGTCCCGCAAATACGAAGGATGGAATAGATGTCCCGAGTACTGCTAATATTGTCGAACTATAGTCAAGAAATCCATTGTGCGATATTGCAGCTATTAAACCGAATAAAATTCCTAGAATTGTTCCTACTAATAATGATTGCGCTCCCAACTGTGCAGATGGGCCTATTCGATCCATTAAAATATTCGTTACAGGTGTATTATCAAACGCAAAGGAAATACCTAGATCTCCCTGTACAAGACCTTTCATATAATTTACGTATTGAACGGGAACCGGGTCATTCAAGCCGTATTTTTCTAATACAATGGCTTTTTGTTCTTCACTCAATTTATCCTCTGCATTAAGCGGACTACCAGGCAACATTTTCATCAGAAAGAATGACACGGTAGCAATAATAAACAGTGTAATTGCCATATACATGACGCGACGTAAAATGTAGCGTAACATGCTTGCACCTCCTAAAATTAAGCTAATGTTCAATATTATGAGAATATATCAATATAAGGGGAAAAAGAGAGTATGCATCATGCAGTGCCTACTCTCTCTTTAAAATTTCTATCTTAACTTAAAATGATGTGCGCTTATTCTACACTTGCCCATTTGTACTCATATGTTGGACCAAATGCGTTCATGTATACGCCATGCATCTTAGGAGATACTAATTGTGCTTTAGCACGTTGATAAACAGGTGCTATTGCAGCATCTTCAAATAAAATCTTTTCTGCTTCCAAGAAATTCTCGTAGCGAGCAGTATTATTAGTAGCTAATTCAGTTGTCGTTTCTTCTACTAATTTGTCATATTCTTTATTTGAATATCCCATTTTATTGTTTCCACCGTCTGTCACCCAAAGGCTCATATATGTGTATGGGTCAAGGTAATCTGGTCCCCAACCAGACAGTTGGATGTCATAATCCATTTTTGTGTCTAGGTCTAAACGTTGTTCACCAGGTACTTGCTTTAGGTTGATTTTTAGGCCATCTAGATTTGACTCTAGTTGATTAACAAGATATTCATTCATTGTTTTAGCCGTTTCTGTATCACCAGATAGGAATTCAAGCTCAATGGAATCTTTACCTAATTCTTTTAGACCTTTTTTCCAGTATTCTTTTGCTGCTTCTGGATCATACGTAATATGATCTCCACTTACTTCGCGGAAGTCTTTTTCACCTTCTGGCATTTGAACAAAGTTTTCGGGAATTAAACCATTTGCAACGACAGAACCATTGTTAAGAATAACATCAACTAATGATTGCTTATCGAATGCTCTACTTAGTGCAGCACGAATATTTGTATTAGCTAAAGCTTCATTTCTTGTTTCATTAAATTTTAGATACCATACTGACATTTCAGGAGAAACATTGTAATCTTCGTGTGTAGCATATTGGTCAACCAAATCTGAAGATAAGTCAGCACGATCTACTGTACCTTTTTCATATAGGTCCACTGCTGTTTGTGGGTCTTTAACAACCTCATATGTCAATTTATCTAGTTGTACTGTATCCGCATCCCAGTAACTTTCATTCTTTTCTAGATCCCAAGAACTGCTTGTGCTAGTCCAATTTTTCAATACAAATGGACCGTTTGATAATACTGTCTCAGAACTTGTAGCATATTTATCACCTTGTTCTTCAACGAACTTTTCATTTAATGGTAAGAACGTACCGAACGTTGTGAGTGATTCAAAATATGGAGTTGGGTTTTCAAGCTCAACTACTAATGTATAATCATCTTTAGCAGTAACTCCTAACTCGTCTACAGCAGCATCTCCACTACTAACGGCTTCAGCGTTTTTAATAACACCGCTCATCATGTAAGGACCATACTCTGAACCAGTTTCAGGGTTAACCGCACGTTGCCATGCATAAACAAAGTCATTTGCAGTAACTGGGTCCCCATTTTCCCATTTAGCATCTTCACGTAGTGTAAAAGTCCAAGTTAGACCATCGTCACTTACTTTATGTTCTTTTGCGATACCTTCTGTAGGTTCGCCATTTTTATCTAAGCGATATAGTCCTTCCATAGTAGAACCTAAGAACTGGAAAGAGAACTCATCTGTTGCCATGGAAGAATCCATTGTAGAGATTGTTCCACTTTGTAATAGATTAAGTGTATTATCGCCACTACTTTCACTTGTACCAGAATCTTTACTTTTTGATCCTTCAGTACTATTGTCATCGCCACCGCAGGCTGCTAAAAAAACACTTAGTACGATACCAAGTGCAACCAATAATGACCATTTCTTCATACTAATATCCTCCCTTAGATGTCCCTTTTTTCTGAATATTTTAGTATTTTTCGCTACTAAGAATTCGGTTACAGTTAAAAATTATATAACTTTTAGACAAGTTTGAAAAGGCTTTTTACCTAAAACAGTTTATTTTAATTATTCCTACATTTCTTAATTTATAAGACTTCGTTATTACTAAAATGTCGTTTAATCCTGATTTCATGCATGTTTTCGTCATTTTTCTACAAAGTTTTCATATTCAAAATTTTAGGATATTTGGTTTAAAATACAAGTAATTTTCAGTCAAAAGAATGACGTTTTAAGAACTATTTAAAAATAGGTAACTGAATTAATTTTCATTTTTTAATATCCTTATTGAAATCCGATTCATCTAGAAGTGTTATAAAAATCAAAAAAGCTACTAAAATTAAGAAAAACCTGAGCAAAATTCGCTCATTCCTTATCACTAAATGCTCAGATCTACGCTTCCTCTAGTAGCTATTATGGAATAATAGCTACTGCTTGCTTGACCAC
>NZ_CANMAB010000169.1:0-4375 GCF_947495635.1 uncultured Virgibacillus sp.
GAGTCCAGTTGAGTACCGAACGCAATCCAGCCAATCAGCTGCATAGTATAAACTCTAACTTTTGGGGGTAACCACCTCATTGTTCGTTTTTTATTGTTTCTTCATTCTTTTGTCTCAGCGTCTTATCCTTATTTGTCAATAATCTAATGCTGCTGAACGTAGTTTTCTTCTCACCTCTCTTCCCCAGCTTTTCACCGCATCGGTGGAAACACCTTCTCTGTCCGCGATCTCTTTTATCGATAAATCCTTAACAATAAACAACAATACCCATTTCCATTGATTTTCCGTTAGTTCTTTTTTTATATCTTCTAAGTCTGTGTTTTCATGAAAGTACTCCGTTTCCTGATTACTTATTGGATACATTCTACCGCCAGCGCGAACATAATTACCATGTGTTCTTTTAAGGAACTGATGAGCTTCATACGTATCGTCATTTTCTCTTTCTCTTGTTTTCTTTCGAATTAAATCGATCATACGATTACGAATGGTATAATTAAAATAGGTAGCTAATGGTCCTTTATCTGGCTTATAGTTCTCATAAGCGTTCCACATGGCAACAAGCCCCTCTTGATAGAATTCCTGATGCGGATCATTAATATGAAGTTTATGAATATGGTAATGGATTCTGCGTTCATTCTGTTCAACAATCTCTTCAAAGGTCATATGGAGAGCCTTTTTTCCTTTAACCATCTTTATCCCCCTAACAACTCTATTTAATCCTATTATCGAATGAACAAAGAGGATAGTGGCATTTTTATTTATTTTTGTTCTCGTCATTTTCTTATCTATCTAAAAAAACATCTCATTCAACAGAATGAAATGTTTTTGTGAGCCAGTTCCTATCTTAACGGTCTTTGTACAGTTGAACAATCTGTATGTGATATGACAAAATGAAGAAAGATATTTGTTCCTCACGCAATTCTACTTTTACTCAACCAGTTGGAGGTTTTGTTCCCCCCACTGATGGTTCGTACCATAAGGGTATGACCTCAAGGCCCTTTAACGAATCGGACATTTCCTTGAGTTGATCCCACTTCCCATATTGGTTTTACTTGATTGCTTGAAGTGGGAGTCTTACTACCAGTAATATGTGAGATAAACTAATCCCATTGTACAATTTAATAGATATCACCTATCATCCTATTAATTTACGTTAACTAACACAAAAAGTACATAGATAATTTAAAAAAATCTGATTTCCACAAAGGAACTCGCTATAATTACCCTCTGATTTATAGAAATGCGCTTCATATAGTTACCAGAGACAGTAATGCATGCTTTATCTTATAATGGTCCGCTTTAGTTATTACCCATCTTCTCTTTTTTTAAATTCCCTTTATTTATAATTTTATCAACTTACTTATAGCAGGTTTATACATGAAAGTGAAGAAGTCCTGTTTTTTATTTGGATGCTCAATCCTCGAGAGGATCAAGCGCTTTTTTCACTTCTCGTTATAAGCTATTAACAAAATTATTAATATTTTTATAAACTAGACCATTTATAATCGCTTATTTTCCACTGATTATCAATGTTACTTACTATGAATAGCACTTTGTAGTGTCCATATAAATCAGCAACTGCTGTCTGTGTCACTTTAAATTTAGTACTGGAGAGTTTTGTAATACTATATTCTTCCCCCTCCCGGAAGTCAGGTTCGCCATCCATAGGAATTAAATATAAGCCATCGCTTTTTTCCTCTAGGCGGTTAGACCATATCTGTTCTGCAACATTTCTTGTCATCATATTATTTAAGCGTGTATACACATCTTCTTTAACAACAAATGTGTTTTTAAATTTATAGGATTCTGGTTCTAATTCTGCAATAACTACATCAATGCTCGAATTAAATTGCCTTAGTTTATGAAGTATAACTTCTTTTTCCTTATCCGAAATGGAAGGTTCATTTTGCTCTTTATCCGTTGATTCACTTTCTTGATCTTTCTGATGTTTATTATCAGTCTGATTCGTAGATTGTTTTTCTTGATCTTCTTGATGTTCCTTATTACCATTTTGATCCGCAGATTGATTCTCTTGATCCTTCTGATCATTTGTTTCTATTGCATTTTCTTTTTCGTCAGACTCATCTTTATTTTCAGCGACTTCCTTGTCAACTGCATTCTGTTTAGGTTCTTTCTCTTTCATATTGTCTTCTCTTTCTATTAATTTCTTACTGGATTGCATCTTTGTAGAAAAAGGAGCAGGAGAAAATTCATAAATCTTATTGTCTATTACTTCATCTTTAAGTACAGGCCCGATTAATAGAAATACTAATATAAGCGCAAAAACTAGTGACGAGACATATAACGAATACTGCTTTTTCTTCTTTTTTCTTAGAATTTCTTGTTCATCATTAGTAGTAAAATGAATATTCTTGTTTAAATATTTCTGTATTTCTTTTTTAATATGATTATCAAACTCACTCATCATATATCCCCCTCTCTACTAATTCTCTTTTTAATAATTTCCTTCCTCTAACTAATCTTGATTTGACTGTATTCATTTTTAAACCATTAATCGTACTAATCTCCTTTAAAGACATTTGCTTATAATAATATAAAATAAGAACATCCTTATATTTAATTGGAAGCTGTGCAATTAACCGAACTAATTCATTTGATTGCTCTTGTTTTTCTACTTCCTCATGAATTGATTCTGTTAATAGTCCTTTTATTGTACTAATGACAGGTTTATAAATTATATTTCTAAAGCTCCATTTCCGTTGATAATCCTTACACTTATTAATCGTGATCCTATATAACCATGTTTTATAGCTTGATTTTTTATTAAAACGGTGAAAATTCTTATAACAAGATATAAAAACTTCTTGAACAATATCCTCACTTTGCGAGATATCATTTACATACAAATAAGCAATTCGTTTTAACTCATCTCCATATAACCCCATAAGTTCTTCTAATAGAATTTCATTAGTATCAGATTCACTTAAAATCTCTTTCTCATTAAACAAACCTTACTCCCCCTTCCATATATTAGACGATTATAAAAAAAGATATGGTGCGTTATATCCAAATTTTTAATAATCATCTAGTGTTAACGAAAAAAACCTTAAACACCATTGTATTTAAGGTTTTTTTCTAATTATATACTTGGATTATTATTTCTTTTGAAAACAATAATAACCAATCTTTTTATTATCATCCCTTATAAATCCTTTAGCTCGATATCCTTGCTTAAACAAACAATTAAACACCGCTCTTGTTTTCATTCGCCAGTCAATTGCCAGTTCTAACTGATTGCTTTTTATTTCTTGTATATTATTTGGCACAGAGACAAAATATGCATTCTCCTTTAAATTCTGATCGGCATGCAGGTTACTAATTGGCATTCCTTCTTTTTCTAATAGGAGTACTTGTTCTTCAATTACTGTCTGGACGTTCTCTAAGCTTTTATCCTCATTCCAATGCCATTCTATAATAATACGATCTGTTGCCATCCCCCGGTTCAATCCATCATCCATATCTCCATAGTAATTTTCCTTATACTTGACACCAGTCGCCCCTAATTTATTCATATTTAAGTAAGCATTTAAACTTTGCAATGGATCAAAGGTCCAAATCATTTTCTCATACCCCATTTGATCAGCAATCTCAGCTTGCTTACGCTTCATCCTTTCTCCTAGGCCTGCCTTCCGATAATCAGGTAGTAAACCTAGCATATGTGAATATAAATACACTTCCTGCCCATCATAGCCAGTAAAGCTATAGGAAAAACCAATTAATTTATCTCCATCGTATGCTCCTAACATTAGCCCTCCATTATTTATCGCTGTGTATGTTTGATGTACAGGAGTTGCATTTCCCCAAATTTGATTTTCTAAATGAAGAATACTTTCTAACGCATCCATCTCTGTTATCTTTTGAATGACGATATTTCGTTTCATAAAATTCCTCCTCTGCAAGCTGATCTGTTCAGTTTATTTTCTAAATATAAAAGAAGTAGGTGTATCATTCAAGTAAACCTTTTGCTGTTTTAAAAGTGACACTTCAATCAGCTATAGTTTTGTTTATCCCCCGCGATCGTTAGTACCACAGGGGTATGACCTAAAGGCCTTAGAGCCAATCGGACATTTACTGGCAGTCGCCCCCCCACTTACCAATAGTGGCTTCTCTTTTTGCCTGAAGTAGGTTATTGTGGGGGGGATAAATAGTAAGTTGACCATATAAAGCACTTACTATAATTAATATACTAACGTAAAACAAATTGAAATAAATTCATCTTAATGAACGATCTATTTATTATAAAAATCCCCGAAGCATAAAAAATCCTGCTCATTCAGGAGGCCACTGAAAAAGTCCAAAAAAGATATGATTTCCATTTTATTATGGGATTCATATCTTTTTTTAGTTACAATAA
>NZ_CANMAB010000170.1:0-4366 GCF_947495635.1 uncultured Virgibacillus sp.
CAGCCGGAGTGGTGGTCAAGCAGTAGCTATTATTCCATAATAGCTACTAGAGGAAGCGTAAATCTGAGCATTTAGTGGTAAGGACTGAGCGAATTTTGCTCAGGTTTTCTAATCCTGCTTCTTAGATGAAAAAGCATCGATAGGACTCATCAGACACCTTACCAGTGGGAAGCGAAGTATATTTCCAGAGCTACTTACACGCACAATTATTTCTAGTTGTGCGTTTTTTCTTTGCAACATACGTTTGTCCTCGTATCATTTTATAGCTGTAAGAATATATGTTTGAACGCTATCGAGCTTTTTTATCGTGAACGAGCTGGAAACGATTTGACGTTGGAGCAAACATATTCTCCGTATTTTCCTTATGGTTTATGGTACGTTTACTTTTGTATTTTTTAGCAGTAACCCCGATTTTAGCCTGTTGAACTTCCTTAATACCATTAATGATTAGTTGCATAGCAAAGATGCTTAACATAAAGGCAAGTAGAGGAAAGAGAATAAGCCAATATTGTCCACTTTTAAATGAATGTACAGTATTCCCAATTACTCCAGACCACTCGTTCGTAAGTGATTTAGGAGGCTCATTGAACATTGCCGAGCCCATAATTGTCCCGCCAAAAAATAGATCCAACATACCTAAGTGGATAAAAATAAATAAGACTTGAATAAATTGTTGCCCAAATAGAATCGTAAGTTTAGGAAATAGATGTGGCATCACGTGATGTCGCAATATATGGAATCTGCTTCCACCAAGAACACTCGCACTCGTAATAAATTCTTGCTGGAGTATGTTAGTTATATCTTTCCCTATCAGCACCGTTGTTAATGGAATAACTAGAACGGTCAAAATAATGATTTCGATAAGAATGCGTTCAGAAATCGTGTAGGATGGCTCCATTTCCCACCCTAATTGAAGAATGGGTTTCAACAAAATATAAGCAATTAATGTAAGTGGTAGAAAGTGAATAGAATCTACTATTTTAGATAACCAGCTTTGTTTACGTTTACTTATTGAAAAAGCAAACAAAATTCCACCACATAAACCGATAGCAACTCGAAGAAAAGCAATTAAAAAGCCAAAAACTAGTGTATATTTTGCTCCAATAATTAACTGATCCAGCAAATCAAATCCCTCTTTATCAGAACCCAATAAAAACGGATGACCAGGTGGATGTGGTGGAGTACTTTTTATTGTAGTACCATCTTCCTCGTAAAATATGTTTGCCTGATCAACATGATTATCCGTAATAATGGAATAGCCAATACTACCACCAATGGTTAGAATAAAGAACAGGCACCCTATTGCAAATTTATAGTTTTTTAGTTGCCTCCTTAGTGAAGCTATTGGAATTCGAGGTAGCAGCTTTTTCCAATGGATTATCTTTATATGTTTCATTACACAGCTAATTGGCTGAAAGGAAGGTATTTTTGCTAAGTCATGCGATTCAAATGTCGTTGCTTCATCAACCCAAAGGTCAATTAGCTGAAAGGTAATAAAAAAAGGTGTAAATAGCAGGATAAGTGACACAGCTATGGTCATTGGTGAAAAGCTTTCGATAATGTAAAAGGTAAGCCCATTCACATTAAATATTCTCTCAATGATAAACTGACTCGAGAGTGTTGCCCAAATAATTAGCTTGGATTGGTGAAAAGCACTTGGTAGGATGTTTCTAAACACATGACGAATTAGTATAACGGTTTTGGACAGCCCTTTACTTTTTAAAAACCGTACATAGTCCTTTGAAAACTCTTCCTCAATTAAAAATAGTAGAATTTTGAAAAGAAAGATCATCGGTAAGATAGACAAGGTTATAATTGGTCCAGCGTAGGCACGGTCGTCCATGTAGGAGCCTAATGTAAAAAGTGAGACACCAGTCTTGTTATATATATAAATAACTAGCATTTGTAACAGGACGACGAAAACAAGATCAGGGATCGTTTCTAGAAATTCGAGAAACTGCTTAATACCCTGTACAACCTGTTTTGGTAGGGAGTTGACAAAGAAGGCAAGTATAAATGCGATCGCAAAAGCGATACATATAGCACTAAACAAAATACTCATGGAGTATGTAAATGGGACCCATAACGTCTTAAAAATGGGAAATTCGCCTATGGAACCTTCTATTTGATAAGTCCATGACCCTGGTTGAATAAAATTGCCAAGGAACTTCCATAGATCATGGAAATAGAGAATGATATTAGTAATATCCCCTTTAGCAAAAAACTGTGGAAACACACTAATGCAAAGTATTCCTATAATACCGAGAAGATAAAATAACGTTACTTTTATGACTACTTTCACAATAAAACACATCTCTTCAGAAAATGGTAAGTATTTTAACAATTATGATGATATGTTAAGTATAGGTCGAAAAATTCAGCTTGTAAAGCGTTGAGCTATTCCCTACTAGAAGGGAAAATGAATATAGAATGGCTCACGCTCTAAATCATCTCTCTCTTGACTTTATGAACTGCAAACTATATAGTAAAGTTACATATTTGAAGCAAGGATGGAGAATAGTATAATCTAGGTTGTCTTTTTTAGAGAGGAAATGGTTGCTGCAAATTTCTAAAGACAAAGATTAGAACCTGCTCCTGAGTTCGTCACCGGAGAGTGTGTATCACACTGTAAGGTGTACGCGGGTAAGTCCCGTTATCAATGCAGAGTGTGCAATAGTTCCTATTGTAAACAAGGGTGGTACCACCAACCTCGGTCCCTTATTGGATGGAGGATTTTTTGTGTTTTAAAATAGGTATTTGAATATAAATAATTAACTTATATAATGAGGTGTTTGCTTTGGGAAAGAAAAATAAGCAGTTTGTGGAAAAAATCACTGCAATGGAGGACGATTTTGCCCAGTGGTATACTGATGTTGTTAAGCAAGCAGAGCTAGTGGATTATGGTCAAGTACGAGGAACGATGATTATTAAACCATATGGTTATGCTATCTGGGAAAACGTAAAAAATGAGCTAGATAAAAAATTCAAAGAGACAGGTCATACAAATGTTGCTTTCCCATTATTTATTCCGGAAAGCTTACTTCAGAAGGAAAAGGACCATGTTGAAGGCTTTGCACCAGAAGTAGCTTGGGTTACGCATGGCGGAGAAGAAGAATTAGCAGAGCGTTTGGCGGTCCGCCCAACCTCCGAAGTGCTATTCTGTGATTATTACTCAAAAAATATCCATTCCTATCGCGATTTACCCAAACTATATAATCAATGGGGAAATGTGGTGCGTTGGGAAAAGACAACACGACCATTTTTACGTTCGTCGGAATTTCATTGGCAGGAAGGTCATACTGCACATGCGACAGATGAAGATGCTGCTAAAGAAACAAACCAAATGCTAGGCATTTATGCAGATGTAGTAGAGAACTATTTAGCGATCCCTGTACTGCGTGGGAAAAAGACAGACAAAGAAAAATTTGCAGGCGCAAAATATACATTAACGATCGAAAGCATGATGCATGACGGTAAAGCTTTACAATCTGGGACATCACATCATTTCGGCTCTGGTTTCGCTGAAGCCTTTGATATTACCTATCTTGATGAAAATGGGGAAAGCCAATTTGTTCATCAAACTTCATGGGGGCTTTCAACAAGAATTATGGGAGCATTAATTATGGTGCATGGTGATAATCGTGGTTTGGTGATCCCACCACGTATTGCGCCTACGCAAGCAATGATCGTTCCAATTGCTCAACATAAAGAAGGAGTACTAGATAAAGCGTATAATCTTCGAGATCAATTGAAAAATTTGATACGTGTTGAGATTGACGGTAGTGATAAAATGCCTGGCTGGAAATTTAATGAATATGAAATGAAGGGTATTCCGGTACGAATTGAAATGGGGCCTAAGGATATTGAAAAAGAGCAGGTAGTTCTTGTACGTCGTGACACAGGAGAAAAAGAATTTGTTTCATTATCTGAGCTTGAACAGCGATTACCTGCATTATTAGAGGAAATTCAGCTTCATTTATATAATAATGCCAAGAAACATCGAGATGAAAAAACAACAGTAGTGACAAATATGGAAGAGTTCGCAAAAACATTGAACGATAACCCTGGGTTTATCAAAGCAATGTGGTGTGGCGATCAAGCATGTGAAGAGAAAATCAAAGAGGATACACTTGCAACTTCTCGCTGTATTCCTTTTGAACAAGAACAAGTTTCTGATACATGTGTATGTTGTGGAAAAGCAGCAAAAGAATTAGTTTATTGGGCAAAAGCTTATTAATGATAAGCGTTAAAACATAAGTTTTTATCACAAGGGCGCAACTTTGCGCTCTTTTTTGTAAGTTAAGAAAGTATAAAATCAGTGCAATGACTGCGTTAAGCCAAGTAGTTATTTTGAAATGTTTGATGT
>NZ_CANMAB010000171.1:0-4288 GCF_947495635.1 uncultured Virgibacillus sp.
ATAGCTACTAGAGAAAGCGTAAATCTGAGCATTTAGTGATAAGGACTGAGCGAATTTTGCTCAGTTTTTTATAATAGAATGTATCATTTCAGGTGCTTGTGGATTCAATTCGTTCATTTCGTTTTTTCATTTGTTCTAGACGCTTTTCGTAATCCGCCTGTTCCGAATCAGAAAATGGCTGTTCAATCACCTCGTTATTGAAAGCTGCTAAGGATTTCTTCGCTCTAACTTTCATATCCTCCACGGTTAGTTGTGTATTCAATAAGTCTGACAACGAAGACATCACATGAGGATCTACCGAAGGGTAAGTGAATTTAGTTTTCTCTCCTTTTTTGCTAATATCGTAAAAATCTCTAATTACTTTCGCCCGTTTATAGCTATTGCCTTCAACATCCAAATAAATTTGCACAGCGACACCATCCTTCACCCGACGTTGTGAAATGCCTGCAAATTTTTTCCCATTAATACTTAAATCATAATCTCCAGGGCAATAGGAATTAACAATTTCGTATGCTTCAATCTGATCTGTTAGATCATCAAGCATGTACGTAACAAAACGGACCATAGCTTCATACCCTTCGTGAATGGATAGATCTTTTACTCCAGGAAGGATTAATGAAATATTTAGTACACCGTTATCTAAAGCAACTGCCAAACCACCGGAATTGCGAACAACTACGTGAAATCCAGCCCTTTTCAGCAGCTGTATACCTTCATCGATATAAGGCAGCTTTGCATCTGGAATACCAAGTACAATGGTGTTTGGATGAACCCATAAGCGCATAGTTGGTGGTGATAACCTATGACTAATTGAAAGAGCCAGGGCATCATCAATCGCAAACGAATGTATGGCTGTATAAGCTTCATTATTGAAGGTAGTTAGTGTAGAGTGGTCGATGTAACGAAATGTATCTTGTTGTATCAAATCTTTCCAATTTTTCATAGTTTACTCCTTGATTTACTTGAATAATAAACGAATGCTCCATGTATTAGTATGTTTAGCTTCTTACTTTTTTCGTTTATTTATCCCGCCACTATTGGCAGTAAGATTCCCTTTCAATTTATAGTACATATCATGAAGAGAAAATAGTGGGAACTGCCAGTAAATGTCCGATTGGTTCGGGCCATGGAAGTAGGTTACAAAGGCGTTGCAATAGGACGTGGCGATTTAAGCCTTTGTACGTGTTTGATCAGTAAAAACCTGATTGAAGGTTCACTTTATCTATTATATAATAAAAAGAAATCGTCGAAAAGAAACGGATGGGAATGCATGGCATATAAAGATGAACAATTACATGAAGAAAAAGTATTTAAAGATCCTGTACACCGGTACGTACATGTAAAGGACAGGGTGATATGGGATTTAATTGCAGCACCGGAATTTCAGCGGTTACGTAGAATAAAGCAATTAGGTACAACGAATTTAACTTTCCATGGTGCTGAGCATAGCCGATTTAATCATTCTCTTGGTGTTTATGAGATTGTTCGTAGAATTATAACTAACTTCGAAGGACGACCACATTGGAACAGTGAGGAACGTCTTCTTTGTTTATGTGCTGCGTTATTGCATGATTTGGGACATGGCCCGTTCTCCCATTCGTTTGAAAAAGTATTTAAATTAGATCACGAATATTTCACACAGCAGATTATATTAGGTGATACGAAGGTAAACGCAATATTGGAACGTGTAGCAAAAGGATTTGCGCAGGATGTGTCAGATGTTATTGCAAAAACTTATAAGGATAAGCTAGTTGTTAGTTTAATTTCCAGTCAAATTGATGCGGATCGCATGGATTATTTACAACGAGATACCTACTTTACTGGGGTTAGCTATGGACATTTTGATATGGAGAGAATCCTGCGAGTGATGCGTCCAATGGAGGATCAAGTTGTTATTAAGTACACGGGCATGCATGCGGTAGAAGACTATATTATGAGTCGTTATCAAATGTACTGGCAAGTCTATTTTCATCCTGTTACAAGAAGTGCAGAAGTCATATTATCGAAAATCCTTCATCGAGCAAAGGTATTGTATGAAGATTCAAATTATACATTTAAACTGGAGCCTACGCACTTTCTTTCGTTTTTTACTGGGCACGTTAAACTACAAGATTATTTGAAATTAGATGAGGGGATTGTTTCCTATTATTTTCAACTTTGGCAGGAAGAAGAAGATGACATTTTGAGCGATTTGTGTGAACGATTTACCAATCGAAGGTTGTTTAAATATATTGAATTTAACCCGAATCTACAAATGAATGAATGGATGGAGCTGCATCGCCTATTTATGAATGCAGGAATTGATCCAGACTATTATCTTGTAGTCGATTCCTCATCTGATTTACCCTATGATTTTTATCGCCCAGGGGAAGAGGAGGAGCGGTTACCCATTCATTTGCTTATGCCAAATGGTGAGTTGAGGGAGTTATCTAGACAGTCGGAAATTGTTGAATCCATTTCTGGAAAAAAACGAACGGATCACAAATTGTACTTTCCTATTGATTTAATAGAGAAGATAGAAGATAGTACGGTGAAGAAACGTGTAGAAGAAATTCTTAGTGGTCAGGGAGAGGTAAAGAATGCTAACTAATCATGCAAAGCTAATGCAGTTTTTTTCCGTTGCTAATGAAGTCACTGGCAGGAAAAAGCTTCAAAAAATGATTTATATCCTTCAAAAGTGTGGTATGCCTTTTGAAGAAAAGTATGAATTTCATTTCTATGGTCCCTATTCGGAAGAGCTAACATTACGAGTAGAGGAATTATGTAATTTGGGGTTCATTCATGAGGAAAAGGAAGATAAAAGCAATTATTATCAATATCATTATACAATTACAAATGATGGGGAAGAATTTTTACATCAGTTTGCAATGGACATGCCCGATTTTTCCAGTCAGGTGGAAGCAATGAAGGGGAAAAGCTCTAGATTTTTAGAGCTTGTTGCAACAATGCTATATTTTGATGGCTTATCGACAGAAGAAAATATTGCAAAGGTACATACGGTGAAACCAAAGCAAAAATATACGAATGAAGAAATACAAGCGGCACACGCTTTTATTGAAGGCTTGAAGCAATAGAGACAGATAGGTGTCAACATGGTAATACCTATGCTACAATAAAAAGCAGTAAACATAGAAGGAGGGTTCTGGGATGAGTTCCGATCAATCTTCGAATAAGAAAAAAAATAACTTTACGATCATTAAGGATGATTCAACGGATGGACATGGTGGTTACGGATATGGTTCGATTAGTTTAGAAAACATGTCTTCCGTAATTGTGGATCCCAATGAAAATAAGGCTTATGTTGATATGGCAGCAATGCATGCAAGAAGTGATATCGAACGTCGCGTAAAATATTTGAATGATAAAAACGAGGTACCCAATGGTAAATTATATTGGATTGTATGGGTGAATGTTGATCAAGGTGAAAATGGACCATATTATTCTGGTGTAGCAGGTAGTGAGCTACGCGTTGACCGTTCGATTAAACGAGCCTACAAATCCATGCCTGAGCATGTTACACATATGGAAAAGTCGTTAAAAGGTAAAGTTATCGTAGACCATATGGATGAGCATTCTAAGAAATTATTAAAGGATTTCTTGGTTGAATTTGATCCAGACATGTGGAAAAATTCCAAAGATGAATTGAAAGATTCACTTCCAGAATAAGGAAAAAACCTTCTAGCTTGGCAATCTAGCCAACCTAGAAGGTTTTCGTAAATCTGTTATCCCGCATATAACTGGCAGTAAGCTCCACCGGTTTTTACTGAAACATATACGTACAAAGGCTTCATTCGCCACGCCTGTGGCAACGCCTTTGTGACCTACTTCCATGTAGGCCCGAACCAATCGGACATTTACTGGCAGTTGATCCCACACTTAACCATTTTGTTTTTTCTTCATTGCTTGAGTGATTTCAAAAGAGTACAAGGGTTGGATAGTTGACATCCATTGCTAATGGACAGAGCGTGATAAACTTGATGTATTGAAGTGGAAAACGGCGAAGTCTTTACTTCTTACAATCATTCAATAATTGTTAAGAATACTTCCTTATGCTAACATTTAAAAGTGAACATTTTGTGACGTCGAGCTAAAGCAATCGATTTTATCTTGTACTTTGTATTAGAAATTTGTAAAATATAGGAGTACATGGGCTACTCATGTATTACTAGGACAAAAAAGAAGCCGAAACCAGTATATCTGGATTCGGCTTCTTTTTTATAAGTTAAGAAAGTATAAAATTAGTGCAATGACTGCGTTAAGCCAAGTAGTTATTTTGAAATGTTAGATG
>NZ_CANMAB010000172.1:0-4180 GCF_947495635.1 uncultured Virgibacillus sp.
AAATTCCCTTTAATTACATTTATTTGAAATTAATTAATACTTGACATTTTTGTTTTTGTTTAATGCAACGATAGTGATCCTCCGTATAAGAAATAACAAAAGATGGGGTGGAATTAGGTTAATACGATTTATTGCGTATATAACTGGCAGTGATATTTCCACTAAAAGCAATAAAGTGAAACCAATAATGGATAATAGAGATATCCACTGCCAGTAAATGTCCGAGTGGTTTAAAGACCTTTAGGTCATAATCTTGTGGTACAAACCTTCAATGGGGATAAAAATCCACACTAATTGATGTTTCACCCTATGATTATAGCTATGTAATATTTGATTTTTGAATAATAATAGACGGAATTTTTTGTAAATGTTATTGACGGATAATTTTACGAAGACGTATACTAAAAGTAGTTACTAGTCATTAGTTAAGATTAGATTATTTTAAAGAGCGTTTGATATATACTTGGCTTTCAAAAAAGAGGAGCTATGCGGACTACATAGTAGGTCTTCAACTCAGAAGAAGGCTGAACCGCTACCCGAAAGCGGAGTATTCCAGTTGTATGGAGGCAACTGACTTTTGAGAAACCATTTTGTATAAGCAGAGACCTTTAGGAGAAGAAACAATGACACAAAAACTTCGTATTGGAAAAATTGCTACGTTACTTGCAATGCTAGATGAGCAAGAACGAGCGTCCTATCAATCGATAGTTCCAGATGTCCAAATTTGTGAAGGAAAAGTTGGATCAATGGATATGCAAAAAGTGATTTCCGCAGTAGAAACGGCAGTGAAACGAAGCAAGCTAATTCAAGAAGGCGTTTATCGAGAAACACATGCACTTTATCATGCAATTTTAGAAGGATTAGAAGGAGTTACTAGAGGGCAGTGGGCAATTGGTGAAATGATGCGTACCGTTGGGTTACGATTCGCTGTTGTTCGTGGGAACCCATATGTAAATCCTGAAGAAGGTGAATGGATTGCCGTTGCCTTTTACGGTACCATTGGAGCTCCAATAAAAGGCTTGGAGCATGAAGCTGTCGGACTAGGTGTTAATCATATTTAATTATATAAATCATTACCTAAAGTGAGTAGACATGAGGAGGTGATGGTGGCTTATTTGTATGCCATTATCGCCTCTTTTTTATTGTATTAATGAAAAGGGGGAAGCGTAATGATTGAGCTATCAGGAGATTCTTTAACCATAGATCAATTGAAACGCATCTGTATTGAACAGGAGCAAATTACCATTTCAAAAACTAGTATGGAGAAGGTTCGAGAAAGCAGATTAGCTGTGGATAACATTGTTGCCAATAAAGAAATTGTTTATGGGATTACGACTGGTTTTGGGAAGTTTAGCGATGTTATGATTGAGGCAAAAGACGTAGAGGATTTACAATTATATTTAATTCGTTCACATGCCTGTGGAGTTGGTAATCCATTTGAAGAAAAGGTATCGCGTGCAATGATGGTCCTTCGCTTAAACGCACTATTAAAAGGGTTCTCTGGCGTACGTCCTGTGCTCGTTGAGCTATTAGCAGATCTAGTTAATGAGCGAATACATCCTGTTATTCCTGAGCAAGGTTCTCTGGGGGCATCAGGAGATTTAGCTCCATTAGCACATTTAGCCTTAGTGATGATCGGTGAAGGGAAAGTCTTTAATGAAAAGGGAGAAGCGGTTGATGCTGCCTCGGTTCTTTCTAAAAAACAGCTTCAACCAATTGTATTACAAGCAAAGGAGGGGCTAGCACTAATTAATGGAACCCAAGCGATGGTAGCAGTTGGTGTCATGAATTATATAGAAGCCGAAAAGCTAGCCTATGACAGTGAGTGGATAGCTGCGTTAACGATGGAGGGATTGCAAGGGATTATCGATGCTTTTCATCCAGCTGTTCATGAAGTACGAGGGTATCCGCAGCAAGTAGCGGTGGCTAAGCGAATGACAGCTTGGTTAGAAGGCAGTCAATTAATTACTCATCAAGGAGAAAAACGGGTCCAAGACGCTTATTCTTTGCGTTGCATTCCTCAGGTTCATGGGGCAACATGGCAAGCACTGGATTATGTAAAGGAAAAATTAGAAATAGAAGCAAATGCTGCAACAGATAATCCACTTATTTTTGATGGGGGAAAGCTGGTTATCTCAGGGGGCAATTTTCATGGTCAACCGATTGCGATAGCTATGGATTTTCTGAAAATTGCGATTGCTGAACTTGCCAATATTTCTGAACGACGTGTAGAGCGTTTGGTTAATCCACAGTTGAATGACTTACCGGCATTTTTAAGTGCTCAGCCTGGGCTACAATCTGGGGCCATGATTATGCAATATGCTGCAGCGTCGCTCGTATCTGAGAATAAAACGTTAGCTCATCCAGCCAGTGTCGACTCGATTCCGTCATCGGCTAATCAAGAGGATCATGTCAGTATGGGGACAATAGGTTCTCGACATGCTAGGCTGATCATAAATAATACAAGACGTGTGTTAGCAATTGAATGCATATGTGCTCTTCAAGCAGTGGAAAGCACAGGGATAGACAAAATGGCCGGTAAACTAAAAGAAAAATGGGAAGCATATCGGAAGGTCGTGCCAACGATAAGTGAAGATCGGATTTTCTCAACAGATATAGAAGAAGTTGCTTCGCTTTTAAACGTTAAAAAGGGGGATTATGCAACGGATCTCCAGCTAGATATAACTTGACATACAAAGGATGAATTATTAGAATTATCAATAATTATATCTTATGTAATTAAATAGGAATAATTGAAAACGATTGCATTTTGGGGGAAATATACTTAGCAATTAGAGGTCGATGTAGAGGGATTCTGCAAGAGAAACTTCTATAAAACAAAACCCCAACTGATTGGAGTTTCACATTATTGATGTAGTGGACAGAAAAGAGAGAATTATAATGAAGAGGAGTTTGCAGAAATGTCTAAACAAGCAATTCAACAAATGAAATTATCAATGCGTCTACCAGTCATTATGGCACCGATGTTTTTAGTGTCTAGTCCTAAAATGGTCGTGGCAGCTTGTCGTGCTGGAATTGCTGGGACTTTTCCAGCATTAAATGCAAGAACTAGTGATATTTTAGAAGACTGGATGCATCAAATTAATACGGAAATTGATGTACTCAAAGAAAAAGAACCGACGAGGAAAATCGCACCTTGGGGTATAAACTTTATTACTCATCGTTCCAATAAGCGGTATACGGAAGATTTGAAATTAATTGAAAAATACCAGCCACCCATTGTTATTACGTCTTTGGGGGATCCTAGTCCAGTTGTCGAGATTGCCCATCAGTATGGTGGCGTAGTTTTTTCCGATGTCATTAATGTAAAGTTTGCCAAAAAGGCGATTGAAAAAGGTGCTGATGGTTTGGTACTTGTTGCCAGTGGAGCTGGCGGCCATGCTGGAGTATTAAATCCAATTCCGTTTATTCATGAAGTCCGTTCATTTTTTGACGGACCTATCGTACTTGCAGGTGGTATGTCGGAAGGAGAAGATATCCTTGCATCAGAAATTCTAGGTGCTGATTTTGTTTATATGGGAACACGATTTATACCTTCTGAAGAAAGTGGAGCACCTGATGCATATAAGCAAATGATTGTTGAATCATCGATTGAAGATATTATTTATACAGATGCATTTAGTGGTGTTAACGCGAATTATTTAATTCCTAGTATTGTAAAAGCTGGGCTTGATCCAAATCAATTAGAAAAGAAACAAGAAATTAACTTTGAAAAATTGGATAATCCAGAAGTAAAGGCATGGAAGGATGTATGGGGTTCTGGTCAAGGAATTGGCGCGATTGACAAGGTTCAATCAATTGAGAGAATTGTTAGTGAGCTAGAGGAGTCGTATACAAAAGCAACGCGAAATATTGTCAGTCAGGATAATACTATGACACAAACATAATGTGAAAATGGTTTTAAAAGGGCTCCATATATAAAGTATCCACTGACACAGATGGATTTATACAACGAATAGAAATAGGAATTTAACGTACTTCCGAAAGAAGTCTCCATCTTCAAGCGTGTGAAGGGCGTAGCCCAACGGTAAGAGGATGAATTTCGGTTGGGCGACAGCCCAAAGGCTTTTTTCCTTTTTTCCTCAAAGCACAACCCAACAGTGAATGATCGAAATTCATCAATGCCTATAAAAGTGCCAGTTCAAGACTTAGCAAGAGG
>NZ_CANMAB010000173.1:0-4171 GCF_947495635.1 uncultured Virgibacillus sp.
ACATTTAGTGAATTTTTGAAGGAAGTGAAAGAAAACTCATTGCAAGCTTATGACAATCAGAACTATCAGCTTGAAGAACTGATAGAGCAAGTGAATATAAAGAGAGATGTTAGTAGGAATTTTCTGTTTGACGTTGTATTTAACTTGAATAATATCGAGTATGATGACCTTGAAATAAATGTAAATAATCTAAGATTAAAACAAATAAACACTGAAAATGAATTAGCAAGGGTAGATTTAAGTCTAACTGGGTATGAAACCTCAAAGACCATTGCATTAAAGCTAGTTTATGCAACAAAACTATTTAAGAGAGAAACGATACAGAGAATCGTAGAAGATTTCCTATTCATTTTACGAGAGTATTCACAAAACATTCATACAGCTATTAAAGATGTTCAATTAATAAATAGCGAAGAAGAAGCGTATATTCTCAACGAAAAAAAAGAATTAGATAGTTTAAGAGACCTAGAGTTTGATTTTTAAAATAATGTAATAAATTTCCAGCTAGAGTTAAGTGTTGTTTACCTTAGCTCTAGCATTCAGCAAATGGAGGGGTGACATGAGTAAAGAGGTTCATAACAGTCAGTTATCTGAGCTTGATCAATATTGGAAAAACTTACATATAAAAGGTACAGATAGAACTACATTAAGACACGATATGACAACAGGAGACTCGTACCAGAAACAAACGGTATCTTTACCAATTGATCATCAGCTCATGAAAAGAATGATGTCCATTACAAAAAATAATGATATGTTAACGTATGTTACTTTTTTAATGGGATTATTGATTGAACTATATAAATATACCGGGAGTGATGAAATTTTAGTCGGTGTTCCGGTTTATTACTCTAGAGAGAAAAGACCACAAAATATAAAAAATAAACTTATGCCATTCAAACGTTCTTTGAATGGTGGATATAAAATAAAAAACTTCCTTGTAGAAACGCAACGAGGGATTATTGGATCACTATGATAATCAGTTTGTAAACTTGGAACAGGTATTTAGGCAGTTAGGTGTATCAGAATCGATTTCCACACTAGTTCCAATAAGCATTACTTACAATAAATTACATGCAAAAGAGGATATTCATTTTATCTGTGAATCAATTCATAATGAACTAACACTATGTATTGAAAAGGATGATCAGAATTATTTTGAGGCTAAATTGATTTATAATGCTGCTTTGTTTAAAAGGGAAACTGTTGAATCATTTGGAATGAACTATTTTCAAGTGTTATCGGATTTACTCGATAAGCTTGATATGACTATTAAAGATATAGACATGATCACAGAAAAGCAGAAAAAGCTAGTAGTAGAAGAATTTAATAATACGGAAGTTCAATTTAAAAATGCAAATTTAACACTCCCAGAGCTTTTTCAGAAACAAGTAGAACAAACACCAGAGCAGATCGCGGTAATCTTTGAAGGAAGAGAAGTGACGTTCCGAAAACTAAATAAGATGGCTAATTCATTAGCACATTCCCTAATGAAACAACAAGTAAAAAATAATCATGTTGTAGGAATTATACTAGATAGATCTATTGAGATGGTCGCTGGAATATTAGGGGTTTTAAAATCCGGTGCAGCGTACCTACCTATCGACCCAAATAATCCAAAAGATAGAATAGAATATATATTAACCGATGCTAAAGTTGACCTAGTAATTACGAAACCTTCTCTAATTACTGAAGTAGATTTTAATGGGAAGGTTATTGATGTCAGTAAAAAGCAGGTTTTTACAGAAGAGACAACTAATCCAGATGTTACTAATCTTCTAAATGATTTAGCTTATGTCATCTATACATCGGGTACGACAGGAAATCCAAAGGGGGTAATGGTTGAGCACCATAGTTTAACTCAGACAATGCTGTGGGAGAAGAAGGAATATGATTATAACCATGAGAATGTTGTTCTTCCTTTAGTAAATTATGCTTTTGATGGCTTTATCATAGCATTTTTTACGCCACTTATTGCAGGGGGACAAGTCGTATTAGTGAATAACGAAGAAATGTCGAATCCTTTCAAAATTAGTGAACTGATTAGAAGTTATAAGATAACAGATTACTTAAGTGTACCATCGATATATTTATCAGTACTAGACTTTATTTCATCGAAGGACGCTATTTATTTGAAACAAGTTACATTAGTTGGAGAAGAAATGCCTGTTAATGCGATTGACTATACCAATAAACTTAATTTTGGAATCGAAATTATAAACAGATATGGTCCATCAGAAAATACTGTAGATACAACGATTATGAGAAATGTAGAAAACAGTGAAAAAATACTCATTGGTAAACCAATTGCTAATTCGAAAGTTTATATCGTAGATAAAGACCATAAACTACTTCCTATAGGTGTGCCTGGCGAAATTTGTATTGGTGGAAGTAGGTTAGCAAGAGGTTATGTAAAAAGACCAGAATTAACGAAAGAGCGGTTTATCGATAATCCTTTTGATCCTGGGAAACGAATGTATAAAACAGGGGATATGGCAGCCTGGATGCCGGACGGTTCTATTCAATTTTTAGGTAGAGAGGATGATCAAGTAAAGGTAAGGGGAATTCGAATTGAGTTAAAAGAAATTGAACACAAGCTACTTCAACATGTACAAATTAAAGAAGCCGTTGTCCTTGTTGAAAAAAAAGATAATCAAGATCAGTATTTGTCTGCTTATATCGTAGGATTAAACATCCATGTACCTGAGATTAGGAGCTTTTTAAGAGATAAATTACCACAATATATGGTACCGACTTATATTACACCGATAGAAAAAATACCATTAACAAATAATGGGAAAATTAATCGGAATGCCCTTGCAAAACGGAGTAGTGAAGCGAACATGGAGAGTATTTATGTTGCCCCGAGAGATGGTATGGAAGCTACCTTAACTAAAATTTGGTGTGAAGTATTAGGGATTAATCAGGTAGGAATAGATGATAACTTTTTTGAGTTAGGTGGTCACTCCTTAAAAGCTAATGTTCTCATAAGTAAAATTCACCAAGAATTAAATATGGAAATAACGTTTAAAGAAGTCTTTTTGCATCCTACAATTAGAGAGATTCGACGGCTTATGGAAGATGTTAAACAGGAACAACGATATGAAATGATTCCGGTTTGTGAGGAAAGGGAATATTATGAAACATCGTCTGCTCAAAAACGAATGTATATGGTAGAACAACTTGAAAAAGGGACTGCTTATAATATGCCAATGGTGCTAGAGGTGGAAGGGCCACTTCACCTTGAAAGAGTCTGTCAGGCCTTTGAAAAATTAATTGCCAGACATGATTCTTTACGGACGCACTTTGAAGAGGTGAACGGCGAAATTGTTCAAAAAATTGCCTCGCATGTCGCCTTTGAAATGGAAACGAATCGCCCGACGGGCGAAACGATAGAGGATATAGTACAGAACTTTGTCAGACCGTTTCAGTTACAGGAAGCACCGTTATTCCGAGCGAAGCTCGTAGAGACAAAGAAAAAACGATATCTATTAGTCGATATGCATCATATTATAAGTGATGGGGTATCCATTCAGCTGTTGATGACAGAATTTATGGAATTGTATCAGGGAAATGATCTGGAGCCATTACGAATTCAATATAAGGATTTTGCTCATTGGCAAAATAGACAGCTTATGTTAGACACTGTGAAACATCAAGAAGCCTATTGGCTGCATCAATTTGCTGGAGAGATTCCAGTGCTGAACCTGCCGTATGATAGGAAGCGGCCACTGGTCCAAAGCTTTGAAGGGGATCGTGTCCCACTTTTCATCGATGAAGAGCTAACACACGCATTACGGAAATTGGCAAACGAAACCGGAAGTACGATGCATATGGTCTTACTTTCCGCATACTACCTACTTCTTTCGAAGTATAGTGGGCAAGAAGATATTGTTATCGGAACACCGGTAGCTGGCAGATCACATGCTGATCTACAATCGATCATTGGGATGTTTGTCAATACGCTCGCCCTTCGTAATCGTGTAGATGGGAATAAGCGTTATGTTGATTTCTTAAAAGCCGTGAAAGAAAATGTACTTCTCGCCTATGAGAATCAAAGCTATCAATTTGAAGAATTGATTGAACGATTACATATAAACCGAGATGCAAGTCGAAATCCATTATTTGATGTGATGTTTAATATGAATCCTGTTGATGACACCATAGTGTT
>NZ_CANMAB010000174.1:0-4153 GCF_947495635.1 uncultured Virgibacillus sp.
AATATACATCAAACATTTCAAAATAACTACTTGGCTTAACGCAGTCATTGCACTGATTTTATACTTTCTTAACTTATGAACAAAACGCAAGCGTCCGATTAGAAACATAGCGACTGGAGCGAATCAACAGAGATAAAGGAATCACGGGGTGCTTACGAGCCAATGATGACTTAGCATAGGCGATTCGTGAAGTTGCTTCGTTTCTGGGCGCTGGAACTGGACGCGGCTCAACACACCCCTATTTATCCACACGGGCTAATTTTATCATTTCCTTGACAATAAAATAACTGCCGAGAAAAATTTCTCGGCAGTGTAGGGAGACTCTGTTAGTCAACCCACTATTTCATTAGCTTAGCAGCTGCTCCATTTCATTTAGTTTCTCCTCAAATACATCTAGAGCATCTAAAATAGGCTGTTTATCGTTCATATCTACTCCTGCTTGCTTCAATACTTCAATTGGATAATCACTACTACCTGCTTTCAAGAAATTGATATAGCGTTTTACTGCATCTCCCTTACCATCTAGGATCTGACTTGCTAATGCGGTAGCTGCAGAGTATCCTGTAGCATATTGGTATACATAGTAGTTGTAATAAAAATGAGGAATTCGTGCCCATTCCATCCCGATTTCTTTATCGGAAATTACCCCATCGCCAAAGTATTTTTTATTTAGATCGTAGTATACCTCTGTTAATTTTTCTGCAGTTAGCGCTTCACCTTCTTGCTGTTTCACATGAATAATATGCTCAAATTCCGCGAACATTGTTTGACGGAAGACAGTACCTCTAAATCCTTCTAGGAAATGGTTAAGCAAATATAGCTTTTGCTTCTCATCCTCTAAGTTATTCAATAGATAGTCATTTAACAATGCCTCGTTACAGGTAGATGCTACTTCTGCTACAAAAATAGAATAATTTCCATAACGGAAAGGCTGATTTTTTCTTGTATAATAACTATGCACGGAATGTCCAAGCTCATGAGCTAATGTGAACATATCATTAACATTGTTTTGCCAATTTAACAGTATATATGGGTTAGTACCGTATGCACCAGAAGAATATGCGCCACTACGTTTTCCTTTATTCTCTTCTACATCAATCCATCGATTCTCATAACCTTCTTTTATGATACTTAGATAGTCATCACCTAATGGAGAAAGCCCCTCTAAGACGTATTGCTTGGCTCTTTCAAAAGGAATCTCCATATCTACATCCTGAACAAGCGGCGTATAGAGATCATACATATGCAACTCATCCAGCTTTAACACTTTTTTACGTAATTCGGTATATCGATGAAGTAATGGGAGCTTTTCATCAACTGCTTCTATCAAATTATCATAGACCTTTTCCGGAATATGATTATCATCCAATGCTGCTTGTCTTGCAGAATTATAATTTCTAACCTTTGCAAAGAAGTTATCCTTCTTAATATTCCCGCTTAATGTAGAAGCGAACGTGTTTTGAAATTTCCCGTACGTATCATACATTGCTTCAAAGGCTGCTTTGCGGACAGAACGATCCTTGGACTCCAAAAAACGGATATATCGTCCATGTGTTAGATCTACTTCCTCTCCATTTTCATTTTTTATCGATGGAAATGTTAAATCTGCATTATTCAGCATACCGAATGTTTGCGAAGCAGCTGACATCGGTTCTGATGATTCAGCAAGTATTGCCTCTTCTCGCTCGCTTAAAATATGTGGCCGTTGACGGGTAATTTCATCCAACGTCTTTTTATAGGCCTTTAAACCTTGTTCTTCCTTTAAAAAACGATTTAGCTTCTCCTCATCGATTGCTAAAATTTCGGGAACTATAAAACTCATTGAACTAGAAGCTGAAGTCAATATACTCTCGGCCTGAGCATTTAACCGCTGATACATGCCATTTGTTGTATCTTGATCATATCGCATATGCGCATATGTATATAGCTTACCTAGTCGTTCTGATAGCTTATCCTGTAGCTGCAATAATTCTAGAAGTTTTGCAGGTGATTCTGCTAATTTTCCTTGGTATGCTTCAATTTGTGGAATAGCTTGCTGCAGACTTTTCCATTCCTGCTCCCACGCATCATTCGTTTCGAAGATATCTTCTAATTTCCACGTTGACTCTTCAGGTAATTCTTCTCGTTTAGGTAATTCCTTAGTTGATTTAGCCAATTCTATTCCTCCCTATTCGTCCTATAGTTATTCTTTCGTGATGTGTTTGCTAATTCCTTTTTAGCCAATAAACAAAACTCATTATCTTGTTTGTTAAGCATTTTAAAGTCTTCTTTTAAAATGCATACTTGCTATTTAGTATATCGTATTATTTATGAATCATGCTTTTATTTTGCTTCTGTAATTGATTAATGATTAGCTGATCTTCTTCTAGTGCTCGCTCTAAAGTTGAAGGAACGAAAACTGGTATGCGTTTTGTATAAATAAAGGGAGCATTCTGCTTTACAATTTTCAGTTGTTCAAGTAGAGACATATATTCTATAAGAGGATTTTTCGTCTTTAATAATAGTGGGGTTTGACTTATTGACCTAGTTTGCTTGTTCAATAAACGACCAATAAATCTAACATCCATTTTTGTACCAACTGATAGAGGAGCTATATGATCTAAGATAATTTTACTTTGCCAGAGCCATAGAGGCTTGTTCATACGAATCTGCGATGATATCGGTAAATAAATGAGGGACGGCAATGTTTCCACATGGTGTTGTTTTATATATAGCCATTTCAACCATAAAAATTCTTGCTTGGTTGTTCGAACTCGTGATTTGGTCCGAAAAAGCATCTTTTCCTTTAACCATAATGGATACAGTTCTTGTTTAGGGAAAGAAATTTCTTTAAATATATCCGTAAAAATGAGATGCTTGAGCTTTGTAATTACAAACTTACCTAATGCTTTAAAACTGGTAGTAAAATAAATGTTTTGGGCGGTAATAAAGTAACGTGTAATAGGACAGAAGAAAAAAACTTTCAAAGATTGGCTTGTGGGAAATTGATGTATAAAGGAGCTGGTAAATGGAGATAAACGAAATTTACTGGCTGTTTCACGCTTAAAATGCTTAGCACCAAGTATCCATATGGGAGTAATTCCTGCAGCCTGATAACCCTTATTTCTGGCCGTAATAATAGATATTGGAATTGTAGCACACTGATATTCCAAAGCTATCTTTTTCGTGTTAACCGTTAATAAAATATCAGGTCGCTGTTGAATTTCATTGAGGAATGGCTCCAATGTTACGTTTAGCTTTTGGGCTTTTAACCATTGATACAGTATTAATTTCCCGGACTCATGATACGCCCCTTCACCATCTTCACGAATTCGGCAGTGGCTTGATGAATAATGAGCGAAATGTGGGATTACCTCTGCACCTGCTTTCATGATTACTTGCTGCTTACATATTGGACAATAAAAGGTCTGTTTTCGCAATTGTTCAATTTCATGCCTTGTTTTAATAGAAAGTAGCACGATTTCTCCAGTTTGCGCTATTGCTTGCAGCATAAAAACACCTCCGTGAATAATAAGAATTCGACAGAAAGTGCTTAAATCCTTCTAATTATTCTTCTTTTTCTTTAAGCGAATGGTACTTAAAAATAAAGCGCTACCTAAAAAAATAAAAGAAAGAGACAGATACTGATCCCGCCACTCGAAAACTGCACCTAATCGTTGGATGAATAATAAAATTCCTGTAATCATGAATACAGCAGCAATGATGATATTTACTTTACCGTATAAGGGTAGATTCCTCATGCGCTCACCTCTCCTGTTATATTCTATCAAATTAAACAACGTTGTAGGAAGAAAATTAAATCCAAAATTAATCAATCGGACATTTACTGGCAGTCCACCCCACATTATCCATATCGGTTTCACTGATATGAACGAAAATATCAAGTCCCAGTTCATCATTCCGTAAAAGATACTATTTTTGGCAATACGAAGCTAGAGGCACCACTTTTTGTGCTTCCTCAGAAAAACTTTATACGGAGTGGCGGGTAAGTTAGCCTACTTAGGTTTAGCCAATTATTTTTCTTCTTGGAGTGGCGGGCTTACTGCCAGTTATATGTGGGACAAAAAAAGAACATAAAAAAAACGGAGCAAAATTCGCTCAGTCCTTATCACTAAATGCTCAGATCTACGCTTCCTATAGTAGCTATTATGGA
>NZ_CANMAB010000175.1:0-4138 GCF_947495635.1 uncultured Virgibacillus sp.
AGCTATTATTCCATAATAGCTACTAGAGGAAGCGTAAATCGGAGCATTTAGTGATAAGGACTGAGCGAATTTTGCTCCGTTTTTCTAATTGATAGGGATCGTACCAACGAAAGGCACAAAAAATACGCTTCGGAACTATTTTGGGTTATTCTTGTATCATTCTAAATAATTTACCATTGGAATCTGATTATATAGAATTTTAAGCTATATCTTTGTTTTTAGAGAATATAACAAAGCAAATAGCCATTATATTTAAAAGTAACATTATTCCATAATATATATTTGAAGTGTCATCGAGGTATTCGAAAAAGTACCGAATGATATTCAAAGACAGTATAATAATTAAAATAATTATTTTACGACTCATGTAGACATCCTTTCTTTAAAGAAAATATTTTCTTTCACTTTGAGTTGGTAAAGTACATTTAATTTGTTTACTTATTCTCTTCCTATATTTAGCAACTAATTTATAGAAAAAGTTTCTTATCGGTTTTGGTACTATTTTTAATATAAGTATCGGAAAAAATAATTTATTTGCTTGAGCTATTACGTGGAGAATTGCATCTGAGTATATATACATTTTATTAGAATTAATTAATATTATGCTATCCACGTTATCTCTAATTTGGTTTTCCATTTTAAAATCATTGTACCATTTGCTATTAAAACTTGTAATCCTTAGCGATTTGTTCTTGTTTATTTTTAAAAGAAATTTAATAAAGTTACTACAAAAGTTGCATTCTCCATCATAAACTAGAATCACCATTAAATTTCCTTCTCCTCTCTTTGAATACCTATATATTTCAAATTAGTAACTTTATCTTTAATATACTTAAAGCGATGGCTATATTCTCTATCACTCATAAATTGCAAGTCTAAAACAATCATAATAGCACCAAATGAACTAGACCCATAAAAACAATAATACTTAGATGAAACAGGATTGAGCCAAGTAAGCTTAAATAAGCGAGTATATTTATTGAACACAAAAAACTGTGTGAATATAGCCAAATAAGCTCCTAATGTCAGTAATAATGGAGAATTCAATATTATTAAGTGCTTCAAACCTTCAAACTAATTCATGCTAAAGGCACCTATATTTAGAATATAATACAACGCTGTTCCATCGGAGTTGTTCTTATTAATCTAAAATTTATGTTTCTGATGAATTCTATATAGTAAATGGTTCAACGGATAATAGGGATTGTACCAATGAAAAGCGAAAACATACGCTAAGGAACTGTTCAGAAAACCAGAATTTCCAGCGTAATCCTTATATTTCTCCTTGTCTTATGCTCCTACTTCTCTAGTTTTTTTAATTACCAATCTTTTTCTATTTTCCATCATTCTGGGATAAATTGTCACTAAATAATACGTATATATGTTCGTTTTTTATGATATAATAAGAACAAACGTTCTTGGTGGTGACCTTATTATGAAAGGATTGCTGAATCGTTCTGTCAAAAGTAAGCAAAAAATAATTATTATTTATTTGGATAGCAATAATAATGTAACTGAGCGTTATATCCGTGTTCTAGAAATACGCGAAAAGAGTATTTTGGCTTATTGCTTCTATCGGAAAAAGGTGAGAACATTTACGCTAAAGAATATTCTTTCAGCAGGATTAGTTAGAAAGCGAGTGGGTGCGTAATGAGTGTAAATGATCGAGGAAGTATTAAATGGACCGCAATGATGATGCCGGAGCATATAGAGTTATTGAAGCAAACATGGCAAGAACAAGAGCGCAAACAAAAACCTATTATAGATGAACAAAAACAAGAGGAAATTAACTTGAAGCTGCAAATGGCAGTGAAAAATGAGCTAACCATCGATTTAAAGTATTTTTTGAATCACGATTTTTATAAAGCTAAAGGGAAAGTAGTCAGTATTGATAGACAGAACAGGTATATAAAAGTGGCAGGCCAATATTTACCTATAGAAAGTATTATTGATGCCTGGATTGATTAAATTTACTTTTTACTAGCAATATATAGTGCGCCATTTTGTTGAATTTCAGCATAAAAGACATCCGATATGGAAGGTACTCCCCTTAATTGAAGTTGCTTTTCTAACCAATGCTTATTTAGGTTCAAGGCAATTAAGTTATTTGTATTAATCTTTCCGTCAGCAATTACAGTCGTTGAGGTAGGTGGAATGCTATTCGTGGCTGGAGGAATGTTCATATCTTTTTTGGTTAACGATTGTTTCGCCTCTTTCTTCATGACGGATAGACTGCCATCTGTTTCAAATATTGCATATTCGACATCCGAGACAGCGAAAACGTTTTTCTTCCTCAATAAAAGGTTTAAATCGTCAATATCTAATCTACTTTTCCGAAGCTCATCCTCCACAATTTCTCCTTTTCGAATAAGAATAATTGGTTCCCCTTCAATAACGTAACGAACGCGTTGTGATTTTATATCTAAAAAACCAAGAAATATGGTAAAAGCACTCCAGCATAGTAATGATAATATTCCATGGAATAGACTGAGTGTAGGGTCAACTGCAAATGAAGCAGCTAATGTACCGATTGAAATAGCAGAGACAAAGTTAAAGAAGGTAAGCTTAGAAATTTCTTTTCTTCCCATAATTCTTGTTAATGCAAGTAAGATAGTAAAGGAAACAGCTAATCTTAGTACTAATTCGATAGTGGACATAATAAGCCTCCATAAACAAAAGGTGTTTTTAGTATTGTTCCAAACATTGGAATTAAAATGTATGAATTAGGATAATTAAAAGGTTGCAGTATAAACAAATAAGAGAAAATTATAGGTACCATCATCGACAGTTCGATACATCACTATTTGGCGATTGACAATTGGAAGGGAAGCAAATGAAGAAATATTATCTCTATATTTTTATTAGCTTGAGTATGTGCTTGTTTTTAACGGGATGCTGGGACCGCGTGGAGATTGAGAATCGAGGCTTTACCGTTGGTTCAGCGATTGATCTAGTTGAAAAAAAAGAAGATGGTACGTTTGAACTAATGCTTACCAACCAAATGGTTGTCCCCTCTGGATTAGGGTCTCCTTTACAGGGAGGTAGTGGTGAGCAAAAAGCATATAAAAATATAACTGCAACGGGCGAAAGTATTTTTGAGATTACCCGAGAAATGTCGACATTATCAAGCAAGACTCCTTTTTTCCAACATATGAAGGTATTAGTTGTTTCAGAAGACATCGTTAGAGAACCACATCTATTTGGAAATATACTAGATGTTCATATTCGCGATCATGAAATGCGTAGAGGGATAAGACTTGTCATAGTAGAAGGAAAAGCAAAAGAGGCGTTAAATATCCTACCCATAGATGAAAAAGTACCTGCATTATATATTGAGTCTTTGATGGAGAACAACTATAAAAATGCAAGCTCACTACAGCCAGTTCATATAGGACAAGTTCAAGAGTTACTGCTAAGTAAAAACAGCTACACGATTCCAGAATTACAGATTGTTAACGATCATTCCGTTAAGTACAAAGGAGCTGCTGTATTTCAAGGTGATACCAATCACATGATATACTCCTTATCTGATGATGAAACCATGGGGCTAAGCTTTTTGACTGATACGAAACAAAATGGACCGATAAAAATCAAGGTAAATGGACATATGGTTGTAATAGAACTAACAGATGTTAAACAAGATATATACTTTAAAAATAAGAAAAAGGAAAACTTACAGGTCGATATAAATATTGATGTTAAAGGGAATATTGGTGAGAGATATGGACTTACTAGTGTATTTAGTAAAAGCTATATAAATAAGGTGAAAGCGGCAACAGAGCGAAAGGTGCGGGCACTGGTTGAAGGAACTATCAACAAGGTGCAAAAAGACTTAAAAGTGGATGTGCTGGGGATTGGTGACAAGCTGTATCGGCGACATTATGATTTCTGGAATACGGTCAAAGACGATTGGGAGAAAGGAGAAAATTATTACTCCCAAAGTAATATTCGTGTGAATGTAAATGTGAAAATTAAAATGGTAGGCTCCTCAGACAAAGTAGAAACGATCAATAAATAAAAAAAACATGCATCCCAATAGCTGTTTGGGGAAGCATGTTTTTTTGTAAGTTAAGAAAGTATAAAATCAGTGCAATGACTGCGTTAAGCCAAGTAGTTATTTTGAAATGTTAGATGTATA
>NZ_CANMAB010000176.1:0-3822 GCF_947495635.1 uncultured Virgibacillus sp.
CCAAGAGGGCTTTTTTTATGCATCCGGACTCTGCTTCGATATCCCCTCAAATTTCTCCCTTACAGGAATGCTCCTAATTTATATTTTTTATATTCTGGAAAGTTTTTACTTTGGTGTGGATCATCAAGAAGTTAAGTGAGAAGAGAATTCAGTATAGCAACGCAACAATACAAACGTACATTCGCATTCTTGAGGTACCACCATTATATCTTTATTCCTATTTAATCGTCAACTATATGACATTTCAGAAAGTACTTATAAAAGCAGGCTGTTCTCATCGGATGCGACCTATGGTAAACTTCGTTTATTAAGTTTTTCAGATAGATAACAAAGTATATTCCTGTAAATAAATAAGAATTTAATGTCATAAATGCTTAATACCAAAGAAATAACGCATGTAATTCGATTGTGAATTTACATGAATAGTACTGTGTGTTACCTCAAATCGGTACCCATTATATTAAGAAAACTCTGTTTTTATTTTTTTGCAAAGATATGCTTCGGTAGTTGCTTAAAAGATCCATCTTCATTAGTTAAGTAACTCATAACACGATTAGGTGGAAAATAGATATCTTCAAGCCCTAGATGAGGATACGAACTCCAAATATGCGCTAGAGCATGTGCATAGAATTCCTGAGACCAATCATCAAATAAATATCCAGAAGGTTCGATGACTTGGACAATGCGTTCATGGTCATTTTGAATAGTCATATATCGAGGAGAGTATTTGGCTAAATATTCCTTGTAGTTAATTTTAGCGTAAAGTTCCTTTAACTGAACAGGATGAAGGGTTTTATCCATATATTTATTAAAATAATCTTTGCCAAATTCAGCCTGAACACCAGAATCCTCGATACATAGAATAAATCCAATATCGTTCATTTTCATGCCATAAACGGTTTGAATGAGACTGTCAAAGTAATCAAAGTTGGATTCCTGCCAATCATCTTCCTCATATTCATATATTTTAAAGATGAAAATGGAATAAGGTTTGACCGAGATGTATTCAGTAGGGAAACGAATGCCCTGCAGTAACATATGCAACGTTTGGAATTTTTTCATCGCTTCAGGACTCATAATGGTCCCAGCAGTTGGATTCCTTTGATCAACATTTAGGGATAATTCCTTAAAGAACAAACCGTAAAGAATTTTAGCAGCCCAATAGAATATTTTGTCTTGATCCAACTGAATAAATGAATCATAACCGCCATCTACGGCTTTCGATATGTCAATTTCCAGTTGAGATAGATGTTCATTGTTACATGTATTGCAGCAAGGAATTTTTAGCATTCGATAGGGAATTAGTGTCCCATTTAATAAGGTAATAGTTTTATTCCATAGATTAAATTTGTGTAGTAGCCATTTGGGAAAGATGTGTTCGTCTGTGTTTTCTGTTAGTTCCTCGCCACATAAAAAGCAATGGTCCTGGGTAAGAGGCATGTCCATATCCATATGAGATCACAACCTTCATAACTATTTTTTATTATTAAAATTATACCATAATTTACATTTTGTTTGAGAAAAAGACTAAAAACAAGAATTTTTTGTATTATGATTAGTTCATATTGGATTGCAAAAAGCTCTTCTAATAATCGCTTACTTAATTCCAATTGCGATTGGAGTATTAATTTAGTTGTCAATGTCTAATTCAAACCAGTAACATCATTTATTCTTCTTCAATATAATAAGTGGCATGCGATAGTTAATACTGCAAAGTTTCTTGTTTAACTGTCTCTTCCTTATGTTACATACGATTTCATTACACAGCCAACAACTATACAGCCTTCAAATAATTTTTCAAAAAATATCAAATTTTATCCCTTTTAGATGGTTATAATTCAGACATAAAAATTACCACCTCCATTAGTTAACAAAAGTTGTTGAATATCGCGGATGAATTGAGCCACGGGTGTGGAGTTTTGATCCAGTGATTGCGGATAAAATGAGCCACCATTTGCGGTCTTGAGAGCCAGAGATAACGGAAGAGAATAACCCAAATCATTTTTCTCATGAGCTTTAGATTGCTAGAAGGTGTGTGCTACTTGCTGCTTATTGTTAGTGTAGTATGCTGAACATGAAGTAGTGCGCCAACAGATGGAAGAAATGACAATATTTTTAAAAGGACAAAAACATCAACTGAAGGAGTTTGATGATCAACTCGTAAGAAGACTTATTGAAAAATAACAGTTCATGAAAAAATTTAACTGTTGAATTTAAATCAGGATTTGAAAAGCTTATAGATATATGAAATAAAACTTTTCGATCTCATGTCAATACAGGCATGGGCTTATTTTTGTTTTAAATTGACTGAATTTTCCTGTGAATATAAAATGAAGTAAAGGATGAAGAGAGGGAAAAAAGAATGCTATCAATCTCTAGGAATGATTTATACGAAAAACTGTGGAGTATAGGAATTACTAAAACAGCTAAAGAACTAAATGTTCCTTATAATAAATTGAAAAATGCTTGTACTAGTAATGATATTCCACTACCTACAGCATCTTATTGGAGTAGTTTACATATGGGGAATAAGAAGCCAGTCCAACCATCACTACCAAATCCAAATGATAAACGAATGATTGCTCTTGGAATAGCTAAAAAACAAAATGCAGTAACACCTAAAAAAATTATAACAGCTGTAAATGACAAAAAATCCAATAGTACCTCTATTGGAAAAAATATCGCTTCATCTATAAAGAAAGAAGAAAAGGATAAAACGACTTATTTTTCATACTTAGAATCCGATCAGGAAAATTTAACTGATATTTATAACACGTTAAAGGTTAATAAAAATTTATCTAGTAAACCCCATAGGGAAATAGTGAAATACCGCAAAAAAACTCAATCATATAGAGAAGATAAATTAAGAATTAATTCAGCTTCTGGTGAAATCATTCCAGAAATTTTACCTTTTATAGATAGTTTATTTAAAGCGCTTGAAAAGGCAGGAGCAAAGATTGTTAGTAAGTTTGATGAAACAGAAGTATTGTATAAAAAATGTACTTTTACATTGAATTTTAAACTACCTTGTAAAAAGATAATGCTTTCTCCAGACGATAAAAATTATTCAACTTATCATACATTTGAATATGAAACAACCGGGAAAATAAACGTTGAAGTAGGTTACAAAGTTTATTGGTACAAATGGGGTAGATATGAAAAATTAATAAAACAAACTAAGACTACAACACCTGAAGACTTACTAAGAAGAGTATTTTTATATATATTTTCACTTCCAGAAATCATTAATGAAAAAGAAAGGAATCATATCATAGCAGAAGAGAAAAAGCTGAAAGAAGAACAAGAGAGGGAATTACTCAGGGAGCAGAGAGAAAAGGAATATAGTAAAACCCAAGTTTTGCTGAATAATTCGATGAACTATTTTTATTCGAAATTAATAAAGGAATACATTTCCGCTGAATTAGATGAAACAACAGATGAATATGAGTGGGCCATGAAAAAAGCAAAATGGATTCAGGATTCAAATAAATACCAAGATGATCTATTAAGAGAAGAAGACAAAGAAATGTTATTAAATATAAAGACTAGACGGGAAACGCTTTAAATAAGATACACAGCAGCTATTGGAGGCTTCTACGTTTCTAATAGCTGTTTATTCATTACTACTATTGGCTCTCGACTCCGCACTTACTGGCTCAATCCTCCCCAAGTGGAAGCTCAAAACTCCACACAGATGGCTCATTCTGTCCGCAATATTCAGTTGTATAGTACGTTTATAACTTTATTGTGACTGCTAAACTAAAGTAGACAGTTTCCGCTAGATTAGAAGAAACACTTATTTACCCAAATATACCAGTAAAA
>NZ_CANMAB010000177.1:0-3770 GCF_947495635.1 uncultured Virgibacillus sp.
AGATTTTTCTGTTACAACTCTACAAGTTTAATTCTCACACAGGCAGAGCCTGTGGTTTAAAAAACATCAATAAAAAATCTCGCCTCCATATAGAGACGAGATTTACCCGCGGTACCACCCTGATTATTCCTAAGAATCTGACTTTAATGTATAACGATCATTACCCGTCCATCCCTACTCATGTTCAAGATGGCTTCTCAGAAGTCCGGTTCATTACAACGTAACTATTAGGCTCGCACCATATCCTAACTCGCTTTAGTTACTATCATAATTACTCTCTTCTTCACAGAATTAATTATTATTTTCGTTATCATACCTAAATTACTGCTTACTGTCAATTTTGATTTGATGGTTTTTACCATTCTGTCTTCAAAAGTACATAATAATACTCATCTCACCATTCATCAACATGAGGGATACAAGCATTAAAGAATCTTACTCTTCGCATATCCAGCTTTTCCATCACTGTACATGACGTCATATTTTCTGGCTGATAGGTCGCGGTAATTCTTTATAATTTCAGCTTTTCAAATACGTAGTTCAGAACAGATCGTGCAGCTTGAGTGGCATAACCATGTTTATCCCCCACTTATTGTTCATGCCACAAGGATATGACCTAAAGAGACCTTTGAACAATCGGACATATAACTGGCAGGGGGCTTACTGCCAGTTATATATGGGAGACATTTTCTACGCCTCCTCGTTGCTATGTTCACCCTTAATGTAACCTGATTATTGGTTAGCACTCACGTTGATTTTGATCAGCAACGGATTCTTCCTGCTTTAAAATATCTGAAACTACATCCTGAATCGTAACATTTTCCAATGACTTTTCTAATGCACGCTGCGCGGATGAAAATAATGGCTCAATAGCCGTTTGAATATTTCTTCCAACAAGACAGGAAGGGTTTGGACTTTCATGTCTTCCAAATAAATCTTTTTCTTGGACTACATTAACCGCCTTGTATACATCAAGTAAGGTGATATCAGATAAATCCTTGGCTAGTTCGGCACCAGCCACACCTGGGCGAACGTTTACTAACTGAGCTTTCTTAAGCATACCTATAATTTTTCTTATAACGACGGGATTCGTATTCACACTTTTAGCTATATATTCAGATGTATTAACATCTTCCTGGTTAATTCCAAGTAGAGATAATATATGAATACCAACAGCAAAGCGACTACTAATAGACATAGTGTTTCATTCCTTTAATAGATATTTATTATAATTATATATGATCAAAGTTGTAATAAAAAGAGTTACAATCGTTAAACCTAATAGGAAAAATAATTAAAATAAGCTATTAACGCTTGACAACAATCAACCTGTAACTTATATTATTACATGTAACATAAATAGTTACAAATAATCATTCCTGGAGGTTGTTATAAATGAAGATTGGAATTATTGGCGCTAGCGGTAAATCCGGAAGCCTTATTTTAAAGGAGGCCGTAAAAAGAAACCACGATGTAACAGCAATCGTAAGAGATGCTAAAAAAGTATCGAATGATACAGTGAACGTAATCGAGAAAAATATTTTTGATATAAAAACGGAAGATATAAAGCCTTATGATGTCATAGTTAATGCATTTAATGCACCTCATGGTGAGGAGCACCAGCATATTGATGCTGGTAGAGTATTAATAAACGCACTAAAGCAAGCACCACATACACGATTAATAGTGGTTGGGGGAGCTGGAAGCTTATTTGCTGATGAAAATAAAAGTACGCTCTTATTAGATACCCCTGATTTTCCGAAAGCATACCTTCCTACTGCTTCAAATATGGGAGAAAACCTTAAAGAACTACAAAATACAGTGGGGATTCAATGGACCTATATTAGCCCTGCTGCCATCTTTGATCCAGAAGGTCAACGGACTGGTTCATACCGATTAGGGAAAGACACGCTGATGCTAAATAATAAAGGAGAAAGTTACATTAGCTATGCAGACTATGCCATTAGTGTAGTGGATGAAATCGAAAATCCTCAACATAAAAATGAGCGTTTTACAGTAGTAGGAGAAGCTAAATAAAGATAAACTCAATTACGATCGGAACGTGGAGCTGTTTTGTCCATCAATAAACAAAACAGCTCCATTTATATGTGGGATAAAAAGGGTGAACGTAAACAGTTGAAAAGATCTTATCTAAATCATGTCATCTATATATAAATCTAGAAGATGGTATAGAGGACATAAACTAAAAACTCTGCCCATTCTAATGGAGAACAATACACTTCGCTATCTCCGGTAATATACGTAGCCTCCTTTGAAAAAAGAACACTTTTTTCTGCGTACGATATTATCGCTGCCGAAGGTACCTTATCCTATCATAAAAAGACATTGTTAAACCCAGATAGTGTCAGCGCGAGGGGGCTTACCAACCACTACAGAGAGCTTAGTTGTACGGACCATCATTTTTATTTTTTAAAAATATACTCTTACATTTAAAATATACTCCTATTATTTCTATATAAGGTATTTTATTGTAATTATGGTACATAATACCCTTTGTTTTCTTAACTATTTTTCATTTGCTGTGGGCCAAAATGCGTGTAAACACTGTCGAATTTCACAACCTTTTGACTTTCTTTGTTGAATCTATTGCATTTTATCACGGAAATAATCATACTTATTTTTGTGTGTTTGAGACTTACGCCCTAACAATTTGTTAATGATGAAAGGAAGATTTAAGAAGATGGAAATTATTGAATCAAAATCTACTAATTTAAGTAAGAGAATTGATAGTAAGAAAAGAGAGATGATTGAGCTTGGTTTAAAGTATGGATTAACAGATAGCAGAACCATCCGTTGCAGCCAACAGCTCGATTCCCTTTTAAATATGCAAACAAGCATGAAAAAATTATATCTTGTCGGGTTAGTTGTAGGAATGAACTGAATGACTTTTCATTCATTCCCTGTAGTATACATAGATCGAATCTTTTCTAAATCATCTAAAATCTGGTTAACATCCTTTTGTTTTAAATAGATTGGCATTTGATCATATAGCGTTAATACTTGACCAGTTTCATTATTGGTTTGATTCAAATAATCATGCAGCTTGTTCAATTGATATTCGGTGAGAACAGATTCCATAGATAACTGTTTAAACTGCTTCCACTCAAATTCATTTGTTTCTAGATCTAAATCACCAGAAATAAGCTGACCAGTAAACTTCAAATTTATCAACTCCACTTAGATATTTCTTTTAGCTTATCCGATTCACATAAATATATGCTCTAGAGCTTGAGTTAAGCATTGCGTCCTATCTTGGTGTGATAAACTAAAGCTTCAATCAGTTGGGGGGATTGTTATCCCCCACTTATCAATATTGATTTCACTTAATTGCTTGAAGTAGGGATATTACTGCCAGTTATCTGTGAGATAGAGAGGATGGGACAAAACACTCAAAATACGAATAATCATGTTATTAATAGGAGGGTCATCGCCGCACCGTGAAAATATACGCGCTTTCCGCGGGCACGCCTCAACTAACTCGATAAATAAAAACACGTTACCAAGGGAGCTTCGGACTCGTGCTGTTCCTGCCGGAGTCAAATTATTTATTAATAAGAAAAACTGAGGAAAATTCGCTCAGTCCTTATCACTACATGCTAGATTTACGCTTCCTCTAGTAGCTATTATGGAATCACTCCGGCTGCCCACTTCCCTTTCCGTGGGGTTTGTCCTTCAGCTAACTTTTTTAGCAAAACCCGCTCAAAAAAGTGGATCTTCAGGTCAAACATTTCCCACAGGAGTTGAAGTGG
>NZ_CANMAB010000178.1:0-3738 GCF_947495635.1 uncultured Virgibacillus sp.
ATTTTTCTGTTACAACTCTACAAGTTTAATTCTCACACAGGCAGAGCCTGTGGTTTAAAAAACATCAATTAAAAAACTCCCCTCAAAGTAAAGCAGATTATTTATTTTCTTAATCTGGTTATTACTTCAAGGGGAATATCCTTCTTAATCATCTTGTTTCATCCAAAAAGATGAATTAACTTAAACTGTTACTTCATTTTACTATTATTTTTGATCGGTAAACTCAACAAATCGGAAAAGATCTCCATAAATTAAATCATCTGAGTAACCTAATTCTTTATCTACTCTTTTGCTAATTGGATCACAGGCACTCTCAACGTTTTGATCCGTAGCTTCTTCCTTTTGATCTATTTCTACTGGTTCTCCAGTTTCTCGATTATAACAAGTGTCACTTGCAAAGATATAATCATCACTAATAAAATTACCGTTTCTTAAAGCAATGTAACCTTTTCTTTCATCACTAAATAAGTCATTACCAAAATGTAAGTCATTTTTATTTTCAACACCTAACAAGCTCAACAATGTTGGCTTCACATCAATTTGACCAGAAACTTCTGATTTCACTTCACCTTGACCATGGCCAGGAATATGAATAAAGAACGGAACTCTTTGTAACTGTACATGATCATATGGTGTGATTTCTTCCTTATCTAAATACATACTCATTGCTCGATTATGGTTGGCACTAATTCCGTAGTGATCACCCATGATGATAATAATGGAGTCTTCATATAGTCCAGCATCTTTTAGTTGATCGAAAAACTGCTCAATTGCTTCATCCATATATCTTACTGTTGGAAAGAAATTATTTAAAGTATTTGAATTGGAATCGTACGGTTCAATGGATTTATCTGTTTCATCCAAATCAAATGGGAAATGATTCGTCAATGTGATTAGCTTTGTGTAAAATGGTTCTTCCATTGACTGAAGGTATTTAATGGACTGCTCAAAGAATGGTTTATCTTTAAGTCCCCAGCCGATTGAATTTTCTTCAGAAACTTCATATGCTTCTTCCCCATAGAAGTGATCAATTCCAAAGCTCTGATACATTTGATCACGATTCCAAAAGCTCTTGTTATTAGCGTGCAGAACACTCGAGTAATACCCTTCTGTTTTCAATATTTCTGGCATAGCATGGTATTCATTCTGCGCATGTGTAAAGAAAACAGCTCCACGAGAAAGTGGATATAGAGAATTTTCAACAATAAATTCTGAATCGGATGTTTTCCCTTGCTCTGTTTGGTGATAAAAATTCTCAAAATAGTACGTATCTTCATCCTCTGTTAAACTATTTAAGAAAGGCGTAATTTCCTGTCCATTTACTTCATTATTTATTACAAAGCTTTGAATAGATTCTGCATTAATGAATATAACATTCTTATCTTTAGCTACTCCAAACAAATTTGATTTTTCTTTTGTTTTCACATTCTCTTCAATATAAGCTTTAATATCTGGAATCTCATTACCATCTGCAAACACTCGTTGTGTCTTCGCTTTAGTATGTGTTGCAATATCATAAACATGGTAATTAAACAGACCTATATTTTTCACTAAATATTCCCGATCGAAGGCACGTGTAAATAATTGCGGCCGCTCCATCTCTGCCAAAAAGAAATTACCAGCCAATAATACAAAGGACATGGCTAATGTAAAGACTTTACCACTTCTCGGATAAAAAACGGTCATACGTTCCATATGTTTTCTACTTAAATACCAGATGATTGCTACATCTACGAATAGAAGTATGTCATACGGCTTAACAAGCGACAGTATGCTTTCCGTCAAATCAGCGGCATTACTTCCTTGAAATAATTGGGGTATGGTAATAAAATCCGTAAAGGAACGATAAAAAACTAGATTAGCAAATAGGATGATTGTACCAATTAAAGCAGTATATCTTAAGAACTTCATTTGTCTGCTCTGTTTTCTTATCCAAACACTTAAAGCAAAAACTAAGAACGCTGAAACAAAAGGGTTTATAAACAAGATTAACTCTTGCATAGAATTTTCGAGATCAATCGAAAACACAAACCGGTACACAATGTACGTTTTAATACCAAATAGTACAGTAGCTACTATAAATAGGGGTATTTTTAGCCGTTTCAACTCCATAAACTTATCCTCCTGCTATCCCTTTTGATTTTTATATTTTTCTTACTTTTCAACCAATATCAAACAGATTTATTCTTGATTTCATTTCCCTGTTGAAAGATATTATAAACCAAAAGTAAATATTTGTTAATCGATTGTAAACCCAATTATCGTATATGACGAAATCAATGAAATAAAAGTTTCATAGAATGCGATTTTTTTTACATCTTCCATTGAACTAGTGACAGCTAATTGGTGAATGTGATGTGTTCGATCTTCTGTTTAACTAAAAATGCTGCTCCAATGATACCAGCATCGTTCCCTAATTGAGCAAGCTTTAATTCACAATTTTCACTAACCCGGGACAAAGCATATTTATCAAATGACTCACGTATATCATAAAGAAATGCTTCTCCAGCTTTAGATACTCCGCCACCAATTAAAACTTTAGCAGGGTTTACAATGGTGCCTATATTAGAAATTGCCATTCCTAGTACGTCTGCGGTATTTTTCACAATTTCTCGAGCGGACTTATCACCAGCAGCAGCAAACTGAAAAACATCTTTTGCAGTAATAGAACCATGCTCGGAAATGTATGTAGCAAGTAAACCTGACTGATTTTCAGCCTTTTCCATTGCTTGCCTTACAATTCCAGTCGCTGAAACAATCGTTTCTAAACAGCCTATTCTACCACAATTACAGGTATAACCATCTATATCAATTGTAATATGTCCGATTTCTCCACCGATTCCCGCTTCACCGTTTACTATTTGTCCGTTCGTGATAATACCACCACCAACACCGGTACCCAGCGTTATAGCTACTAGATTTCTAGCTTGGTTCCCAGCACCTTTCCAATTTTCACCCAGCACAGCAATATTGGCATCATTCTCTACAAATACTGGTAAGTTTGATCGTTGCTTTAATTGATTACCTAGATCATAATTTTTCCATCCGATATTAACTGCCTCATAAACAAAACCTGTTTCATCTTCAATAAATCCAGGTGCACCTACACCGATCCCAAGCACCTGATCGTTCGTATATTGATCATGTGATAATTGTCTTTCAATCGAGTTCCAAATATCGTCTACAATTTGAATACCCTCATTTTCGGTAATTGTAGGTATCTCCCATTTTCTAAGGATATCTCCTTGATTATTGATAAAACCAAGTTTTGCTGTTGTTCCGCCAACGTCTACTCCAATAATAATTTGATTCATGCATAACTCCCCCTTAATTTTTACGCAATGCTTCTATCTCTTTTCGTAGAAGTAATTTTGCTTGCAAATAATCATCATTTCGAATGAATTGAAGTTTATATAGTTCATCCAATTCCATTGCCATTATTTCTAAATCTCCGATGCGATTACCCGTATAAATAAATGTACCATATTTTTTCAAAAGCTGCTGTATATCATAGATTGATTCCATTAAATTCATCACCATTACTAGTATACTAAATGTACGTATTAAATAGAAATACGAACTTAGACGTATCTTTAAAAACATAAGAAAAACGGAGCAAAATTCGCTCAGTCCTTATCACTAAATGCTCAAATTTACGCTTCCTCTAGTAGCTATTATGGAATAATAGCTACTGCTTACTTGACCACCACTCCGGCTGCCCACTTCCCTTTCCGTGGG
>NZ_CANMAB010000179.1:0-3363 GCF_947495635.1 uncultured Virgibacillus sp.
CATATACATTCGTTTTTGAGCAGACGATGTTTCATAATATTCCCTTTCCTCACAAACCGGAATCATTTCATATCGTTTTTCTTGCTTTCCTTCTAAGAAATCACTTAATTCCTGAATTGACGGATACTTAAATATATCTATTATAGATACTGCCACATTTATGTTTTTCTCAATTTCATTCGAAACGATGATTGCTTTTAGGGAATGTCCGCCTATTTCAAAAAAGTTCACATAAATACTATAAATTTCTTTGTTTAACACATTAGACCATATGTCCATTAAATTTTTCTGCAGTTTTGTTTTTGGTTGAGCACGCTCAACCTGGCTCATCATTTCTAGATTTGGTTCTGGTAAAGCATTTCTATTTACCTTTCCATTATTGGTCAAGGGCAGTTCCTCTAATTTCATAATATGAGTTGGCACCATATTATAAGGGAGCGTCTTTTTTAAATACTGTTTTATTTCTAAAGAAGCAATGCTTCCTATGATATAAGCAACTAAGTAATGATCATGATGATTGACCTTAGCTATAACAACTGCCTCCTTAACCTCAGGATGCTCCTGTATTCGTTCTTCGATTTCACCGAGTTCAACTCGAACGCCTCTAATTTTAACCTGATTGTCGATCCTACCAAGAAATTCAATGGTTCCATCTGATAATAATTTAGCTCGATCGCCTGTTTTATAAATTTTTTCCCCTTGTATAAATGGATTTTCTACAAATTTTTCAGAAGTTAATTCTGGTCTATTTAGATAGCCTAATGCTAAACCATCTCCACCTATACAGAGTTCTCCTGGTAATCCGATTGGTTGTAAATGACCATCTCTATCCAAAATATAAGCATTTGTATTTGCTATTGGTTTACCAATAACGACATTCTCAGATTCCACACATTTCGTTGTAATAGCATCAACAGTATATTCCGTTGGGCCATAGCAATTATATAAATTATAACCAATATCCATGATTTCTGCTTGTAAAGCTTGTGGTAATGCTTCTCCACCAGAAATCAATACTTGGATGCTTTCAAGTTTCTCCCCACCAGCAATAAATTCTCTCATCATAGTAGGTACTAATTGGACGATGTTTATCTTGTTTCTTCGAATGAAATCTCTAAAATGCTCTCGAGAAAGAGATTCTTTTTCTGTTGTGATGAACAACGTACCCCCGTATAACAATGTTGGGAAAATTTCTTCCACGGATACATCAAAAGAAATGCTTGTATTTTGCAATACATTTTTATTTTGATACAAACCATACTGTTTACCAAACCACATACATAAATTGACAATACTTCTTTGTGTTATTTGAACCCCCTTTGGTTTACCAGTCGAACCTGATGTATACATCACATATGCTAATTTATCAGGACTATAAGCAACCTGGAAATCCAAATCCACATTGCAATATACACGTTCATCATCCAAATAAATTGGATTAACACTAGTTGGTATATCAGAACCTTTCACTGTTAAAAATAGGCTTGCTTTAATATCTTCTAACATGTAATTAATTCTTTCTTTAGGAAATTTAGTATCGATTGGCATAAATGCTGCACCAGCCTTTAATATTCCCAAGATACCTATGAGCATTTCTATTGAACGATCAACCATTATTGGAATAATGGAATTATCCTGTATCCCTTCATTTCTTAATACTTGTGCTAAAGCATTAGCTTTTTGATTTAACTCACCATAAGTGATTTGTTTATCTTTATATACGGCAGCAATACCATTTGCATTCTCTGTTATTTTTTTTTCCAATAACATTACATAGGATTTATTTTTAGGATAATTTGTCTTCGTATTATTTACATCTGTAAGAATTTTTTCCTTCTCTGCTGGACTAATCATTTCCATGTCTGAGATTTTCATATTAGGATTTTCACAAATACACTTCACAATCTCTTTAAAATGATTGATCATTTTTTCAATGGTTTCTTGCTTAAATAACTTTGTACAATACTCAAATGAGCAGGTTAATCCAGCTTCTCTTTCAGTTACAGCTAAACTTAAATCAAACTTAGTGATACCTGCGTTGATCTTTAATGGTTCCATAACAAAGCCATCTAGCATTAGATTCTCTATGGCATCTGTCTCTTGATTATTCATAGAAAACATGACATCAAATAATGGATTTCTACTTATATCTTTTTCAATATTTTCAGATTCTAACAATGCTTCAAATTGATACGTTTGATTTTCAAAAGCAGCTACTGAATTTGCCTTAACCTCCATCAAAAAATCTTTAAAAGCTTTTTCACGCTCAGGTCTATTTCTTAAGGCAATCGTGTTAACAAACATCCCCATTACATCTTCTAGGTTTGCATGCAATCTACCAGCTGTTGTTGTCCCAACTATAATATCTTCTTGTTCACTATACTTTGCTAATAAAATATAGAAGGAAGATAGAATAACCATAAACAAAGTGCTGTCCGATTGGTTAGATATTTTTTTCAGGATATTCATTCTTTGCTTATCCAATGAAAAACTGATCTGGTTTCCTTCAAAGCTTTTGACCTGTGGTCTTTCAAAATCATAAGGTAAGTTTAGTACAGGGAGATGACCTCGGAATTGACCTTTCCAATAGTTTTCTTGTTGTTTTATTTCGTTAGATTTTAATATCTTATTATGCCACTCTGCAAAATCTTTATATTGAATTTGCAATGGAGAAAGATTGCTTCCATTATATAAACGGATAAAATCTTTAATTAGAATATTCATCGATATTCCATCTGCTATAATGTGGTGCAAATCAATGAATAGATAGCTCTTCTCTCCATTTTCAAGTAACATTCCTCTGAATAAAGGTGCTTCTTCTAGATCAAATGGTTGAATCAAATCATTGATTATCGTTGCTAGATATATATTAGACTTTTTTATAAAGTTCAAGTTAAATGCAATGTCATCATTAATTTTTTGAACAACTTCTCCATCAATCATTTGAAAAGATGTTCGCAATGATTCATGACGATTAAACAGCTTTTTAAAGGTCTTATTTAATCTTTCTTTGTTTATGGTACCATCCAATTCATAAACAGCAGGCATATTATAGGCGATACTGTCTTTTTCAAATTGTTGTAGAGTGTACATTCTCTTTTGAACTGAAGATGTTTGATAGTATTCTTTCATATCTACCTTTTCAATTTGTTCATATACCTTAGTCCCACTTCTCCTTATATAGCGAGCGATACTTCTTATCGTTGCATGTTCAAAAAAGATTTTTAATGGTAAATCTTTTCCTAGTTCCTTATGGACTTTATTCATTACTAAACTAGCTTTAAGTGAATTCCCACCAAGTTCAAAGAAATTATCCTCCGTTCCTATTTCATTTATGCCTAAGACTTCTTGCCAAATCTTGAC
>NZ_CANMAB010000180.1:0-3167 GCF_947495635.1 uncultured Virgibacillus sp.
AGTGGGCAGCCGGAGTGGTGGTCAAGCAATAGCTATTATTCCATAATAGCTACTAGAGGAAGCGTAAATCTGAGCATGTAGTGATAAGGACTGAGCGAATATTGCTCAGTTTTTTGGGTTGTTAGCCAACATACTTTCGAAAAGGAAGCTGTATTTTATAAGGAGAAGAAAGCTTTATAATATCGAATAAATTTAAATATCCACAGAAAATAAAAGTTATGCACATTTTGTTGATAAAAAAATGAACAAAAATCAATATATGGTATAGATAAACAATTTGATCACAAAATAACTGCGAACATTTGTGCATATGTGGATAACTTTGTGGGTAATCACCGTTTTTCAACAGGAAACTGCCAAGTTATACACTATTTATCAACAGTTGAACATGAACTGGCAGTAAGCCCCCACCTCGAGCAATAACGTGAACCCAAAATTAGTAAGTGTGGAATCGACTGCCAGTAAATGTCCGACTGATCTAATCATCCATGGGGATAAACAAAACCCCCACGGATTGGAGTTTACTTATTTCTATCCCAAATTGTTAGCAATAAAATGAACATGACAATATCAAGACGTGCTTCGAATAAGAAAGCAAGTAGATTTTGATTTAATAGTATTGGTAATTTGGTTAGATAGATTGCTCCAAACATGATAAGAATCAATGGAGGGACAGCGATTTTTACATACATTTTACCAGCAATAAGTATTCCACAAACAATTTCAACGAGAGCAATTAGGAAAAGTGTTGTTTCTGGAAAGGGTATTCCTAACTGTGTAAATATCCCTTTGAAATCATGCACGATTAACTTCATCATCCCAGAAGTTATAAATACAAAACCAATCGAATAGCATACCCATTGATATAATGGCAACTTCAATGTACCTTTCACAAAATACCTCCCTTTTTTGTTGTTCGTTTAAACCTGCATGAATAGGCAGTAGGGATCCACCATAAGTTTTCGCAGAAATCGCATAGTGTAACTAGACGTTTCACTATCCGCAAATGTCCAAACGGTGTGAACAGAAAAACATATTTTTGTGGCTTTGCACTATCGATGGATCGAAGCATAGCAGAAGTCTTAGGGTCAATAGAACTAGGCTAACCACCAGTGAGGCATGTAGGAGAACGCAACCGATGGAAGCTTCCCTTTATATATATGCAGAGAGGTAGACAACCTTGCCAAGCTTTTTAAAATCTTAGGTTGGCTATCTTGCCAAGCCCCATCATTAGCCTTATAATTTCTTTTAGAATGCAGAAAGGAAGTGTACTTGGAAATGATACGCCGTTTTTTCTCCTATTATAAGCCACATAAGCGTTTATTTATCATAGATTTTACCTCTGCAGTAATTGTTGCTATTCTGGAGCTTGCCTTCCCAGTTGCTGTGCAAAGCTTTATTGATAAATTACTACCTGAAAATGATTGGGATATCATTGTGCTGGTAAGTATTTTATTGTTATTGGTTTATCTGATCAGTACTGCTTTACAATATGTCGTAACGTATTTAGGACATAAATTAGGAATAAATATTGAGACAGATATGCGTCAAGAGTTGTTTCATCATGTTCAACGACAATCGTTTCGTTTCTTTGATAATACGAAAACAGGTCATATCATGAGTCGTATCACCAATGATTTGTTTGATATTGGTGAGCTTGCTCACCATGGTCCAGAGGATTTCTTTATATCCATTATGACGTTTATCGGAGCATTCATTATTATGTTTACGATTAATGTTAAACTAGCAATTGTTATTCTTTTCGCCGTGCCTATTTTAATTTTCCTTATTGCTTATAGCAATATAAAAATGAATAAAGCTTGGAAGAAAATGTATGAGGATATTGCCGGTGTTAACGCAAGAGTGGAGGACGCAGTGTCTGGAGTTCGGGTTGTCCAGTCATTCACGAATGAAACACATGAGATGGATCGCTTTACTAAGGACAATTATAGCTTCCGTAAAGCAAAAGTTGGTGCTTATAAAGTAATGGCAATTGTACATTCAAATATCTATATGCTTATGCGCCTAATAACGCTGGTTGTATTAGTAGTAGGGGCATGGCTCACTTATCAGGAGGAGCTACTTATTGGTGAATTGGTAAGCTTTGTATTATTTGTAAATGTATTATTTACACCGATTCAAAAAATAACTGCTCTGCTGGAGTTATACCCTAAAGGAATGGCAGGATTTAAACGATTTGTTGATCTATTAGAAATTGAACCAGATGTGCAAAATAAAGACGATGCAACAGTAGTAGATCATCTAAAGGGAAATATCTCATTTGAACATGTTACGTTTGCTTACGAAAAAACACAAAAACCTGTATTAGATAAGCTTAGCTTTGGAATTAATGCAGGAGAGACGATTGCCTTTGTCGGACCATCGGGAGCAGGTAAGACAACCATTTGCTCGCTAATTCCACGTTTTTATGATGTGGACGGCGGGAGCGTGACAATTGATGGCATGGATATTCGCGATATGACGAAAGAATCACTTCGCCAGCAAATAGGTATTGTACAACAGGATGTATTTCTGTTTACTGGTACGTTGCGTGAGAATATAGCTTATGGAAAATTAGATGCGACGGATGAGGAAATTGAGCTAGCCGCACGTCGTGCTCATATGGAAGAATTTATTAAGGAGCTTCCAGATGGATATGAAACGCAGGTTGGTGAGCGTGGATTGAAGCTGTCGGGGGGACAAAAGCAACGGATTGCTATTGCGCGTATGTTCTTAAAGAATCCACCAATTCTTATTTTAGACGAAGCAACCTCAGCGCTCGATACCGAGACCGAAACAATTATTCAAAAGGCTCTAACAGAGCTTTCCAAGAATCGTACAACGCTCGTGATTGCCCATCGTCTTGCTACAATCAAAAATGCAGATCGGATAATGGTGGTAACAAAGGAGGGCATTGAAGAAGAGGGGAGTCATGAAGATTTACTTAAGCGAGATGGTATTTTTGCTCACTTGCATCGTGTACAAATGCGCTAATAAAATAGTTTTTACTAGAAAACGTCAATACTGCTAAGATTACTTCACTAGTCTAGGCTAGTAGAGGAGCGCTCTGCACCTCTACTAGCTTTTTTAATAAGTTAAGAAAGTATAAAATCAGTGCAATGACTGCGTTAAGCCAAGTAGTTATTTTGAAATGGTTGATGTATATT
>NZ_CANMAB010000181.1:0-3156 GCF_947495635.1 uncultured Virgibacillus sp.
TGCCTAATGAAAATATAAACTCTTGGAACAAGAGGGTTAGCTTGGTCCATTTCGTCAGCTACCAAAAGTGGCGATTATCCAAGAAGCCCCCACTTCAAGCAACCCGTAAGGGTGGTAAGTGGTGGGAGTAGTTCACTAAGAGAATCAGCAGATGAAATTCCTAAAAGTGAATGAACTATCGATCAAATGTTGTGCCATAGCCAACGTTTGGTCGGTAGTTTTTTATTAGTCTAGTCTAGGAAAATATAAAATTTGCCTATGTGGATAAATTTGGGCGTGTTGAGCGGCGTCCAGCTCCAGCGTCCAGAAACGAGGCGACTTCATGAATCTCTCTATGATAAGTCATCATCAGTTCGCAAGCACACCGTGATTCCTTTTTTCCGTTGACTCGGTCCAGTCGCTGCGTTTATAATCGAGCGCTTTTGCTCTTATATTCTATTTATAGTTTTAAACTATAGAAATATAAAATTTGCATATTAGTAATTATATGTATAGTTATTTATAATAAATAATATATTTTCTGAATAAGCAAAATATGTAGGTAGTGAGGTGTTGATATGTATAAATTTCCAAATAGACAAACGTGGCAAGGTAGAGTGGATAGTAAAATAGACAAAGATAGCTTTCGCATTCATCAACGTGTGATATGTAACTCTACGGATGATGATTTTGAAAGCGCTTTTTGTCTTGTTGGTTTTGAATCTGACGAGGGTGTTCGAAGGAATAAAGGGAGAATTGGTGCTGCAAAGGCTCCTGATGAAATAAGAAAAAGTCTTGGTAAACTACCCTATCTCTTTGAAGATACAGCTTCAATTATCGATGTTGGAAATGTAGTATGCGAAGGAGAAAGCTTAGAAGCTGCGCAGGCAGAATTAGCGGATCGCGTTGATCAAATATTTAATAAAAGATCCACGCCAATTATTCTTGGTGGAGGACATGAAACGCTGTACGGTCATTATCTCGGAATTAGGAAGTATGTGGGAGAAAACACATCGATAGGTATTATAAATATAGATGCACATTTTGATTTGCGTCAGGATAGTAGACCTTCATCTGGGACTATGTTTAGGCAGATTTTAGAACAGGATAAGCAAGCAGGCTATTTATGTTTAGGAATTCAACCATTCGGTAATACAAAATCTCTGTTTCAGGTTGCAGAGCAGCTTGGATGTATTTATGTGTTAGAAGAATCACTAGCTCTACACAACATACAAAAACAATATGGAGTTATTGATCAATTTTGTAACCAGTACGATGTCATTATCGTTACGCTATGTACAGACTCGATTGCTTCTTCTGCAGCCCCAGGAGTTAGCGCACCGTCCCCTTTTGGACTGGACCCTGTTGTCGTAAGAACGTTATTACGTCATATTGTTGCTAAAGAGAATGTATGTAGCTTTGATATATCAGAGGTAAATCCTCTTTTAGATGAAAATGGACGAACTACAAAGCTAGCTGCTTATCTAGTGGCGGAGGTTTTGCATAATTTTAATAATACAGTTCAATGAGAGAGAATGTTACATTTTAATATTTCAACGATGAATATATCGAATTTCCCAGTTGTTTAACATATGAAGGAGGGACAACATGACATTAGAAATGAATCAAGTTACGACATTGTTTATTGCAATAGCTGTATTTCTTCTTGGGGGATACCTTAATAAAAGAATTAGATTCTTAGAGAGATTTTGTATACCTGCTCCTGTTGTTGGGGGGCTACTTTTCGCTATACTTGTAACACTACTAAAAGGACTTCATCTTGTAAATATTAATTTGGATACATCTTTACAAAGCTTATTTATGTTAACTTTTTTCACTACTGTAGGTTTGGGTGCAAGCTTTGGTTTAATCAAATTAGGTGGAAAGCTTTTGATCATTTATTGGTTATCATGTGGATTTCTTGCACTAGCACAAAGTGTTATTGGAATATCTTTTGCAACGCTTTTAAACTTAGATCCACTTATCGGTGTAATGGTTGGAGCTACATCAATGGAAGGTGGTCATGGTGCCGCAACTGCATTTGGTACAACCATTGAAGAGCTTGGAGTTGACTCTGCATTATCCATTGGATTAGCTGCTGCTACTGTAGGATTAGTAGCTGGCGGACTGATTGGTGGGCCAATTGTAAAATATTTAATCAAGAAATACAATCTGAAGTCTACGGAGCGGGCAACAGAGGAAAGTGCTGTTACGGTTGAAGCTAAAACAGAAGCAAGCTCTATTAATTCTAAAACATTTATGACACAAGCTTTTATTATTACTTTATGTATGGTATTAGGCTCTTATTTAGGAGAGCTATTCTCAAATGTAACCGGTTTTGTACTGCCCGGATATGTAAGTGCCATGTTTGTTGCTGTAATCGTTCGAAATGTGCTTGATCGATATGATAAAACATTAATTGAGATGAAAAGTATTGGAATTATAGGTGATATTACATTGGGTATCTTTTTATCAATGGCTCTTATGAGTATTAAATTATGGGAAGTTGCTAATTTAGCATTGCCATTATTAGTCATTGTTATCGTACAGGTACTATTTATAGCTTTATTTGGTATCTTTATATTATTTAGATTGCTAGGAAAGAATTATGATGCGGCAGTGATGGTTGGTGGTTTCACAGGGCATGGGCTAGGCGCTACTCCAAATGCCATTGCTAATATGGATGCAATAGTCAACCGATACGGTCCCTCTAAAAAAGCATTTTTAGTTGTTCCTTTAGTTGGAGCTTTCCTAATCGACGTCTTCGCAATGCCAATTATTATCACTTCTATAAATTTGTTTAGTTAAAAGGGAAAACCGGTCCATTTTTATGAAGCAGTTTTCTTACTATGAACGAGGATTAAAAGGAATGGTTATGTTTATAATTAAGTAAGTCAAAAAAAGTGCTGCTTCATCCGAATCTCCTTTTTCTGCTGGATTATCAGAGTATTTTTCTCTCTTTATCAAAAAATGATTAACCTTCACAGTTAAACCTTCATTATCCATCTAGTTCGAAAGTATAAGAATACGGTGCTATCGAGAACCCCTCGATAGCCTTTACTTCTAAGTTAAGAAAGTATAAAATTAGTGCAATGACTGTGTTAAGCCAAGTAGTTATTTTGAAATGTTAGATGTATATTGGCAATGCTCCGACTAATTACTTCGCTTTCCGCGGGC
>NZ_CANMAB010000182.1:0-3108 GCF_947495635.1 uncultured Virgibacillus sp.
TTAGTTGAGGCCGTGCCCGCGGAAAGCGAAGTAATTAGTCGGAGCATTGCCAATATACATCAAACATTTCAAAATAATTACTTGGCTTAACGCAGTCATTGCACTGATTTTATACTTTCTTAACTTATAAAAAAATAAAAGATTCTTTTAGAATACAGGCAGAAAGTCCTTTCACCGGGGCTTTAATCTGATAACTGAGGCTTTCAGTCGTAAAGCAAGCTACGAGTTCACACGGATGGTTTTGATTGTTAGACCTAAGCTTCTAATTCTGAGATCGTATCTTTTATGAATCGTTCACAGATGTTACTAAAAAATCTGTGGATATTGCTGTATAATAAATGTAAGCGTAATACATGACAGGTGGTGACTGAATGAAGCATACGAAAAAACATTATCTACAAACACGAGAGACAAGTGATGAAACGATAATCATTGAAGGACCACTGACAGCTGCAGAACTGAAGGAGTATAAATTCCATCATGATTTAACTGCATTTCGACCTGCGACGAAACAATTCGAAGCAATCATGCAAATCGCTTCCTTTCCTGAGGGGAGAATTATTGTTGCAAGAACAAAAGATACAATCATTGGCTACGTAACCTATCTACATCCCGACCCTTTAGAAAGGTGGTCTAAATTTGCAATGGATGATTTGATCGAACTAGGAGCTATTGAAGTAATACCAGACTTTCGTGGTGCGAAAATTGCTTCAGGCTTGTTAGAAGTTTCAATGATGGATACGTATATGGAGAATTATATCATTATTTCCACAGAGTATTACTGGCACTGGGACTTAGATGGTACAAAATTAAGTATCTGGGATTATCGTAAGGTCATGGAGAAAATGATGGCTGCTGGTGGACTTCTACCTGCACCTACAGATGATCCAGAAATTATTTCGCACCCTGCTAACTGTTTAATGGTACGAATAGGAAAAAATGTTTCAGAGGAATCTATTAAAAAATTTGACACGTTACGTTTTCTACAGCGACATCACTATCGAAATATGCGGGAGGGTCTTTAACATGCTGGTGGAAGAAATCATGAAGACGGAAGTAATCGCATTACCACCAACTGCTACAATAAAAGAAGCCTTACACCTACTACACAAACATAAAATAAGGCATATACCAATTGTAGATTCAACTAAAGAAGTTATAGGTATTGTATCGGATCGTGATGTGCGAGATGCTAGTCCATCTATTTTTGAAAAAGAATCCGAAGCCTGTGAATTAGATCATGAAATTCAAACGATTATGAGTCAGCCAGTTATAACCATTCATCCATTGGACTTTGTAGAAGAAATAGCAAAGATTTTCTATGAACAAGAAATTGCTTGTCTTCCTGTTGTTCGCAAAAACAATAAGCTGGTTGGTATCATCACTGAAAAAGACATGCTATATACAATGATTCAATTAACGGGGACACATGTACAAAGTTCACACATAGAAGTTAAAGTTCCACATCGTCCGGGAATTCTTCCCGAAGTCACTTCCATCTTTGGTAAACGAAAAACCAATATCATTTCAGTACTTGTCTACCCATTTAAAGATAATCCAAACTACAAGATATTAGTATTCCGTATTCAAACAATGAATCCACTTCCTGTTATACAAGATCTCCGTAATGCAGGCTATGAACTGTTATGGCCAAATAATATTGCGGGGGAAAATCGATGACATGTCATGCTAAATTCATCTTTTCTGATTCCTTTTTAAATTATCACTTTAATGAAGATCACCCATTTAATCAAAAACGGATCTTGTTAACCAAGGAGTTATTGGAGAGCAAAGAACTGCTTTCTAGTAAGGATTTATTATCACCAAGGCAAGCAACAGACGAAGAACTAATGCTATTTCATGACCATGCTTATGTTGAAGCTGTTAAGCAAGCTAGTACAGGGTTGTTAGCAGATGAAGATGCAGTAGAATTTGGATTAGATACTGAGGATACACCTATTTTTCAAAATATGCATGATGCATCTGCCAGTTTGGTCGGCGGTACCCTTTCAGCAGTGGATGCAGTATTAACTGGTCAAGCGTCTCATGCGCTTAATCTTGGTGGCGGGTTACACCATGGTTTTAAAAGGAAAGCTGCTGGATTTTGCATATACAATGATGGTGCAGTAGCGATCCGTTATATTCGGGAAAAATATAACTTACGTGTTTTATATGTTGACACAGATGCACATCATGGTGATGGCGTCCAATGGGGTTTTTATGATGATCCAAATGTATGCACCTTTTCTATTCATGAAACTGGTCGCTATCTATTCCCTGGTACTGGAAATGTAAATGAACGTGGAATTAAAAGCGGACATGGATATGCATTCAATTTACCTATTGATGCTTTTACGGAAGACGACTCGTTTTTACACGTTTATACTTCTGCATTAAGAGAAATTACGGCCTTTTTTAAACCAGATGTTATTGTAACTCAAAATGGAGCGGACGCCCATTGTTATGATCCTCTGACACATCTTTGCGCGACCATGTCGATATATGAAAAGATACCAGCGCTAGCTCATGAGTTAGCCCATCAATATTGTAATGGGAAATGGATTGCGCTTGGTGGTGGTGGCTATGATATTTGGCGAGTAGTTCCACGTGCGTGGGGACAAATATGGAATATCATGAAACATAATCAACTAGCAACAGGGGCACTCCCAGAGAAATGGAAAAACAAATGGCAGAAATATTCGAAAACACCTCTGCCAGATTACTGGTCAGATTCAGCCAATATCGTACCGCATATACCTAGAAAACAGGAAATATCAGAGAAAAATAACAATACATTACTGCAGTTATTAAAATATACGAAAAAAATCGAAATGTAGGAACAAAAGCGTAAGCTCCCGAATAGAAACGTAGCGACGATTCAACGGAGATAAAGGACTCACGGTGTGCTTGCGAGCCAATAATGACTTAGATTAGGGCGATTTGTGAACTCCCCTAGTTTCCGGGCGCTGGAGCTGGAAGCTGCCCAACAAGCGCCTATTGTTTATCCACATGGGCTAATTTTATAATTTCCTCACTAGCGTTGCATAAAAAATAACTGTAAAAGTCAATGAATATATTTTTAGATTTCAATCAAGTTGAACGAATTTT
>NZ_CANMAB010000183.1:0-3005 GCF_947495635.1 uncultured Virgibacillus sp.
TCTTTATTAAAAAAACTTGAAAATCATCAAGGAACAACTCTATGCATTTTTAAAAACAGCAATTATGAAATTGATTCGAGTATATGAAAATTCGTCAATAACTATTTAACATCTTCGTGCGATTTGGAAACGAATAAAGATATCTATCTCGTTTAGCTTCGATTAATTTGTATGAAAAGGTCCATCTTTTCATAACGTGTATGCATAAAGCTATTAGTTGAAGTAATTTAAAATTTGGCTTTTTTATTTGACTTGATTTTTAAGGTTACAATAATACTAGCTATACTAACTACAACTCCTAAAATGGCAATAGCGCTTAACCCAAGATTATTAGGAGAAAGAAATCCGACTGGTATAATTCCTAAAAATGAGATCACTATAAATGCTTGATACATTGCCGATATGTTTCGTACAACACGATTACTAAATAGTGATAAAAGCAAAGGCGGTAAAAAGAGTACAATGATTATACCAATAGATATCCACAAACCAGCTGGTTCATCGTATGAAACAGTATTAGGACCTGTTGGATATCTAGCAGCCAATAAAACCGCTCCAACAGCTATTAATAAAGTTAAAAAAACCATATAAAATTTTTTGAGCATAGATAGAGAACTCCTTCTCCCTTAACTAATTTTGGAATAGTAATATATTTAGCAATATGAAAAATGACTAGTTTTAGTTGAAGTCTGCCCTATGAGATAATTGGAAACCAAGGTTATATCTAAGTGAAAGAAAGTGAACCAAATCCTGATTTAATTGCTTATCCCGCATATAATTGGCAGTAAAAACTTTTGCATGATACAAGCCCACATAGCAAACGTCCTACTGCTTACTATTGCACAATAAGATAGTGAGCAGAGGAATTTTTGCCCCCACTTCAAGCGGTGATTCCTGTACCATAAATTTGGTCATTGACATTTTTCTAAGTGTTAAAATGAACTAAAATCAATTCCATTCAGCATATATGTAAGTACGGTCAGTACCAGCAAATATCCCGCCATGGTCCAATACAAATCAAACTTTGGTTTGTTGATATGTACAAGGAAAAGATAAATATGGATGACTCCATACAACATTAGTGCAAAAACGTAGGTAATTACAAACAAGTCTATCATTAGAAATCCAAAAAAGCAGATAACCAAGCAGAAAATAGCAGCAAATGGAATGTTTACGACAGCGTACTTTGTAAGTAATTCGCGGTGAGAGAATTTTGCATTCCCCAGAAACTTCAATAACATATATAGAGAGATATAGCCTGCTGCAAAAGTAATAATCCAGGAAAGAGTCCCAGTTATTAAAAACATAATTCCAATCTCTGTAAACATACTCAATAAGCCATCGAATCCAAACTTAAAGAATAAAAAGTTACATAAACCTATGATAATTGAAAGTATTAACAGTATGAGGATACTCGTTTCAATTCCAATGATATGATTCGACTTCACTACAGAATGTGGTCTTATAATGGCATCCTTTAGTATACCTTTCGTTTCATTTAAACTCTTACCAAAGTCAAAGTTTATTTTGCTTTTTTGCTCCTTAGGTTCGTCAAAATTTTTGTCATTATCCATCGTTTCACTCCTTCTATTAATTTACATACATTCATATTAAATCAAATTTATAAAACTACCTATCTATGCTCCGCCTCCTTTGCTGCTCATTCTTATATTACGATAATTTATATGAAAGTTTCAATTTATCCCGCAGGGGTTTTATGCTGAAAGGCTACTTGGCAACTACCTGTTTGCGGAAGGGCTTTTCTATTATAAATTTCGGATAATCCTTGGGCTGGTAATTAGTGTCTACGCCTCCACTAACGTAAGTTTTCCACCATGATAACAATAGTAATGTTCAGCGTGAAGACTTTTAATTTTATTCAAAGATTGTTCCGCTTTCTCAATATTTAAACAGAAGTGTGGATTAGCGATAACTAATTCTTGATTTTCTTTAACAGCTGCATCACCTGTAATGACACTTTTTAAACTCGGAATATATAATGAAATGTGACCCGAAGTATGCCCTGGCGTTGCTATTATTCGACATTTGTTATCTAAAATCATATCTCCATCCTGGACTTTTTCATCAATTGGAACATGCTTTAAATTCTTTAATTGCTGTATAAACCATTTGCCAAATTCCATCTCTTCTTCTGGCATATTTTCTAGCTTTTGTTCTGCTTGAATCAATCTCTCTGACTTCATTTCACCACTAATATATTTTGCTTCAAGGTCACTAGCTATAATGTTAATCCAAGGATATTTTTCCTTGAAATCGTATAAGGACCCTATATGATCATCATCATAATGTGTAATGATGATACGCTTTAAATGCTTCATTTCATATCCATGTTTTAAAATTTCATTTTCTATTAAATGTAAAAAGCCTGTATACCCTGTATCAATCAAGGTTAATTCATTATTTGATATAAGTAAGCTGGGATAAATATAATTGTTTTGTCCATTAAATTCAAATTTAATTGGTAATTCTTTTATCTTCATCTTTCTACCTCCGTTTGTCTTAAAAATCTAGTGAATGATTATGTTACCAAACGATTTATCCATGCTTTCTTGTTTCAAATGCTTCGGTTACTTGCACGACTGGTTCATCCCAAGGATGATTAGGGTAAATGCCTTCTTCAATTACTTTTAATAATAAATGCTTATCTCTAGGAATAGAAAATTCTAACTTAAACGACGTTACTTGCTTCCTTTCTCCTATATCTCCCTCTGTTGGCATAGAATTTTTTGAAGGGACAAATTGCTCTATACCATCATTTGAATGCCAAGCTACGTTTTTATAGTTTCCATAAATTAAATCATCAACATGTAACACACCTTCTAATACTCTATCCAAAGATTCTGGAACCACATAAGTATGTATTCTATATATTGGCACTAATTTCACAAATTTCTTCCTCCCAATACCTTTTTTAAAAGTTAAGAAAGTATAAAATTAGTGCAATGACTGCGTTAAGCCAAGTAGTTATTTTGAAATGTTTGATG
>NZ_CANMAB010000184.1:0-2723 GCF_947495635.1 uncultured Virgibacillus sp.
AGCTATTATTCCATAATAGCTACTAGAGGAAGCGTAAATCTGAGCATTTAGTGATACGGACTGAGCGAATTTTGCTCCGTTTTTTTTAATCTGTCTTAAGTCTATTTATGGAGCATATATGTATCAATTGGTGAAGGTGATCATAGCGATATTAGCCTTCATGTAGTAGTATTGGCACAAATATCTTTTTTAATTGGAATAATATTGGGAAAAATATTATTATTTTTACTTATTTTGTTTCTATTTCCATTTATGGATATGCCTTATATAATGGATTACATGCGCTTACATTTTAGGTTTATTTTCAGAATATTACCCATTTGACAACAAGAGAAAGGAGAAATGATATGGGGAAGAAGAAAGGTGTATTCCAACGCTCGTTGGATGGCATTGAAGTAGTTGGAAATAAGTTACCACACCCAGTTACATTATTCGCAATATTGGCATTAATTGTATTGCTATTATCAGCAGCTCTTTCTCCTCTAGGAATTAGTGTAGAGCATCCTGGAGAAGAGGGGAAGATGGTAGAAATTAAAAATTTGCTAAATGCGGAAGGGATACAATATATTTTCACTAGCATGACGGATAACTTCATTGGGTTTGCCCCACTTGGAGTAGTATTAGTTACCATGTTAGGTATTGGAATTGCAGAACGCTCTGGTCTCATTAGTGCATTGCTTCGTGGGTTTGTCCTGTCCGTACCGAATCGTTTTATAACATTAGGTTTGGTGTTTGCTGGGATCATGTCAAGCGTAGCATCGGATGCTGGATATGTCGTATTACCACCGCTTGGTGCATTATTATTTGCGGCAATTGGTCGTCATCCATTAGCCGGTCTGGCAGCAGCTTTCGCGGGAGTATCTGGCGGATTTAGTGCAAATTTATTTTTATCGGGAACAGATGCTTTACTCGGAGAGTTAACGATTGCCGGTGCTGCTGTCATTGATCCAGCTTATGCAGAGTCAATGAGTATTGCCATGAACTGGTGGTTTATCATTGTATCCGTTTTTGTGCTTACCATTATTGGTACATGGGTTACGGAACGTGTTGTAGAGCCCCGTTTAGGAGAATACAAAGGGGAGTATCGAGAGAAGATTGAGAAGCTAACCAGTATAGAGAAAAAAGGATTAATTTGGTCTGTTGTATCGATTATTATTGCTGTCATTTTAACCGCCTTACTCATCGTACCTGAAGGAGCTCCTATGCGTGGAACAGGTGATCAGCCAATTATTGATTCACCATTTATGGATTCATTGGTACCAATTATTGCTATTCTCTTCTTTATTCCTGGTCTCGTGTACGGGAAGGTAACAAAAGCAATTAAAAATGATAAAGATGTAGCTGGGCAATTGTCAGGTACAATGGCTTCCATGGGCATGTTTATCGTATTAGCTTTTACCGCGGGACAGTTTGTTGCATATTTTAATGAATCTAACATGGGGTTAGTGCTAGGCGTATATGGTGCAGAGTTTTTACAAAATATTAATTTAACAGGAATCCCATTGGTGCTCGTATTTATCGTATTGGCAGCCTTTATTAATATCTTTATTGGTAGTGCCTCGGCAAAATGGGCGATGATGGCTCCGATCTTCGTACCAATTATGATGCAACTAGGCTATTCGCCAGAGTTAACACAAATGGCGTATCGTATTGCAGATTCTTCAACGAATATTATTTCTCCACTGATGACTTACTTTGCAATTATTATTGCGTTCGCACAAAAATATGATAAAAAAATGGGAATTGGTACGTTAATTTCAACGATGCTACCGTATTCCATTTTCTTCCTTATTGGATGGACGATTATGCTTGTCGTGTGGATGCTGCTTGGTATCGAGCTTGGACCAGGTGCACCAATATTGTATAACTAAGGTCTTTAAAATCGAGTATAGCCTGTTAAAGGTATAATACTCGATTTTTTTATAGTTTAGGAAATTGCAAAATTTGCCCATGTGGATAAATATGCGCTTGTTGAGCTGCGTGCAACTCCAGTCGCTACGCTTCTAATCGGGCGTTTGCGCTCTTTTTTAGGTAAAAAATAGTTTTGCAAATTGGCTCTTTGTTAAATGACGTTGGTCATGAATGTTATCCTGTATAAATTTAGTGCCGACTAACTAAGAAATAGTATTCAATAGGGATGGAGAACGGCGAGCGGTATGCCCTTGTTATCTTACACTTCAGGCGGTACGCTTACCGCGGGCACGGTCTCAGTCTTCGCACTCGCAAAGTGCGCTCGCTTACGGTGTCTTCACCTCGTGCTTTTCCCGCTGGTGTCGACCGCCTTCCATTCCAGATAACGAAAACAGTGTCCTTTATGAATAATCTATTTTTACACGTTACTCGCACATCCAAAATCCTTTATGCTGTTTTTGGGTGTGTTGGCGTTCGAAATTTATCCCGCATATAACTGGCAGTAAGCCCCCCTCAAGCAGTGAAGAGAAACCATTATAGCTAATTGTGGGTTCAACTGCCAGTAAATGTCCGATTGGTTCACCTAACCATCCGTGGGGGATAAACACACTCCTCACGGATGGAAGTTTCACTTTATCCCGCATATAACTGGCAGTAAGCCCCCCTCAAGCAGTGAAGAGAAACCATTATAGCTAATTGTGGGTTCAACTGCCAGTAAATGTCCGATTGGTTCGTCTAACCATCCGTGGGGGATAAACACACTCCTCACGGATGGAAGTTTCACTTTATCCCGCATATAACTGGCAGTAAGC
>NZ_CANMAB010000185.1:0-2453 GCF_947495635.1 uncultured Virgibacillus sp.
TTAATTGGTATATTTTTGATAAATATTCCAGTTTTGCGCACTTGACTATTTTTAAAATTTTTTGTGCAACGCTAATGTATTTTCCTAGACTATAATAAAAAGCTGACACTTATTATGCCAGCCTTTTATCTAAGTTAACACCATTTATGTGGTTTTTGCCACTGTTTTGGCTTGTGGCAACCATGCCCCATGCCCATACCTGGTGCCATTGCACCTGCTACTTGATTTCCATTTCCATATCCATTGCCGTACCCTGGATCCATCGCTCCTGCTACTTGGTCTCCTGGAGCAGGAACATTAAATGAACCACCATAAACATCTACACTGCCTTGTGTATTTTGTACAGATGTTGAATGTGGAAATACATGTTTATTAATGGTTGTATGATGATTCTTTACGGTTGTATGGGACGGATGAATGTGTTCTACTACATTTTCACTACATTGTTTTACACAGTTATACTTCGTTGGATGAACAACTTGTTTCGGCGGGCAACCACACCCGTGATGATGATGCCTCATGAGAACTCCCCTTTCCTGTAATAGGTTCACTAATAACCTATGGCAAGTAACCAGAGTTTGTATAAGACAATCACCTATAATCACACAAAATTATTAGTTCCTCTGTCTAATTATAAACTAACGACCTCTATACATATGTCAGTAAATACCATTCGAAAAAGCCCTTTAGCAAAAAGAACAAGTTCCTGCAATGATGGCGTGTCAAACTCGCTGCAAATGAGTGTCTTTAAATGCTGTTGGATATTTAAGACCGTAACCGATCATTCGATCCATTCCAATATGTGCGATCCAAATAAGAGCTATCATGATAAGGAATGAATACAAAAAGAGAAAACCAATAACGACTAAGAGCACTGGTAATATATAAGAATGAAAAATATTATACAGCGTAGCACCCGATTTCGTATTTTTCATATATCCAACCATCGAAATATCAGGTACCAATAAAAAAATGGCAAAAACAAACCAACTGAAATCGTACATTGCATAGAAAAAGATACTAATCATTAAAACAGCAGCCCCTTCAAGATGCATCCATGCTTTTGGATTCATAGTCTTCTCCTTCCAGTATATTTTACTTGTAAATACGAGAAAACGAGAGAAAGGTTCCCTTGCTTCATTAAATTATCCGTATCCTTTTTCCATAATGAATTAATTGCTCAAATGGATTTCCGTCTAAACCTAGTAACTCACAAAATGCTTCCTCCGTATTAAAACCGTTCTCTTTCAATACTTTAACTAATGGCTTTAAGCTAGGGAAGGACTGTAACAAATAATCCTCGATAATCAGGTGTAGATATGCATATTGCTGATGAACAGGCTGCGCTTGACCGAACAATTCAAATTCAAAATCTTGATATAAAAAATTCGCCTTCACAACAGCGTGGTTTCTAATTTTCTTCCTTTTTATAGAAAATGCGTCAAACCCACCGTATAATGATCTTATTTTTTCCGCAAATGCAGATAAGTCTTGCGCTTCTACGATTATATCTAAATCCGATGCTTCAGTATGTATCCCTAATGGAAAAGTGCCACAAAGAAATGGCGTATACTGTTGTAAATCCTCCATTATATTTATATTTTCTATGGCTTTGAAGGCGCATTTCTGCGTCCAATCTCCAAATTTCAAACGGTCTAAGGAATGTTTACTTCTGCTTATAGGCTTATGCATTAACTTCACTACTTCCCCTTATTCTGTTCCTTCAATAAATCCCTTATTTCCTTCAATAATTCTTCTTGCGGATCTACTTTAGGTGCTTCTTCAACCACCTTTTCTTCTTTTTTACGCTTAAATTTCATAAGTAATCGAATAATAAAGAAAATAGATAGTGAAACGATGAAGAAATCGATTATCGATTGTATAAATGTTCCATATAGTATCTCTGCATCTCCTACAGTATACTTCCAGTTGGTCAAATCCACCCCATTCATTAGAACCCCTATTAATGGCGTAATAATATTATCTACAAGTGAGGAAACGATCGCACTAAAAGCGGCTCCAATAACAACAGCAACTGCCAAATCGATAACATTTCCTTTAAAAGCAAATTCTTTAAAGTCTTTCCACATATGCAACAACTCCTTTCAGGATATATCCTAAATAATAGCAAATACTTCTAAGAATGTGAATGAACAAAAAATACGAACTTGAGACAATATGACCTTTATCATTATCGAATTTCCCCTATATGGTGCAAACTCGGAATAGCTGGAAGTATTACTTAAAATCTCGAGTGGAGAAAGTCTTGTTATCGTGACATTGTTTGTAAGAAAAACGGAGCAATATTCGCTCAGTCCTTATCACTAAATGCTCAGATTTACGCTTCCTCTAGTAGCTATTATGGAATAATAGCTATGCTTGACCACCACTCCGGCTGCCCACTTCCCTTTCCGTGGGGTTTGTCCTTCAGCTAACTTTTTTAGCAAAACCCG
>NZ_CANMAB010000186.1:0-2436 GCF_947495635.1 uncultured Virgibacillus sp.
GAGGGGAGTGAAAGAGAACCTGAAACCGTGTGCCTACAAGTAGTCGAAGCCCGTTAATGGGTGACGGCGTACCTTTTGTAGAATGGACCGGCGAGTTACGATCGTATGCAAGGTTAAGTGGAAGACACGGAGCCGCAGCGAAAGCGAGTCTGAATAGGGCGACATAGTATGCGGTCGTAGACCCGAAACCGTGTGATCTACCCATGTCCAGGGTGAAGGTCAGGTAACACTGACTGGAGGCCCGAACCCACGTATGTTGAAAAATGCGGGGATGAGGTGTGGGTAGGGGTGAAATGCCAATCGAACACGGAGATAGCTGGTTCTCTCCGAAATAGCTTTAGGGCTAGCCTCAAGGAACGAGTACTGGAGGTAGAGCACTGATTGGACTAGGGGCCCTCACCGGGTTACCGAATTCAGTCAAACTCCGAATGCCAGCTACTTTGCCTTGGGAGTCAGACTATGGGTGATAAGGTTCATAGTCGAAAGGGAAACAGCCCAGACCGCCAGCTAAGGTCCCAAAGTATACGTTAAGTGGAAAAGGATGTGGAGTTGCTTAGACAACCAGGATGTTGGCTTAGAAGCAGCCACCATTTAAAGAGTGCGTAATAGCTCACTGGTCGAGTGACTCTGCGCCGAAAATGTACCGGGGCTAAACGTATCACCGAAGCTGCGGATTGTTCTTACGAACAATGGTAGGAGAGCGTTCTAAGTGCTGTGAAGTCAGACCGTGAGGACTGGTGGAGCGCTTAGAAGTGAGAATGCCGGTATGAGTAGCGAAAAAAGAGTGAGAATCTCTTTCACCGAATGCCTAAGGTTTCCTGAGGAAGGCTCGTCCTCTCAGGGTTAGTCGGGACCTAAGCCGAGGCCGAAAGGCGTAGGCGATGGACAACAGGTAGATATTCCTGTACCACCTCATGAGCGTTTGAACGATGGGGGGACGCAGAAGGATAAGGAAAGCGCACCGATGGATGTGTGCGCCCAAGCAGTGAGGAAGTCGAATAGGCAAATCCGTTCGACGATTTCAAGCTGTAACGGGGAGGGAAATAGAGTACCGAAGTTCCTGATTTCACACTGCCAAGAAAAGCCTCTAGTGAGTTCATAGGTGCCCGTACCGCAAACCGACACAGGTAGGCGAGGAGAGAATCCTAAGGTGAGCGGGAGAACTCTCGTTAAGGAACTCGGCAAAATGACCCCGTAACTTCGGGAGAAGGGGTGCTCCTCTGCCGAGGAGCCGCAGTGAATAGGCCCAAGCGACTGTTTAGCAAAAACACAGGTCTCTGCGAAGCCGAAAGGCGAAGTATAGGGGCTGACACCTGCCCGGTGCTGGAAGGTTAAGGGGAAGCGTTAGCACTTTTGTGCGAAGCGTAGAACCGAAGCCCCAGTAAACGGCGGCCGTAACTATAACGGTCCTAAGGTAGCGAAATTCCTTGTCGGGTAAGTTCCGACCCGCACGAAAGGTGCAACGACTTGGGCACTGTCTCAACGAGAGACCCGGTGAAATTATACTATGTGTGAAGATGCACATTACCCGCGACAGGACGGAAAGACCCCGTGGAGCTTTACTGTAGCCTGATATTGAATGTTGGTACAGCTTGTACAGGATAGGTGGGAGCCATCGAAGCGTGAGCGCTAGCTTACGTGGAGGCATCCGTGGGATACCACCCTGGCTGTACGAACCTTCTAACCCAGGACCGTGATCCGGTTCGGAGACAGTGTCAGGCGGGCAGTTTGACTGGGGCGGTCGCCTCCCAAAAGGTAACGGAGGCGCCCAAAGGTTCCCTCAGAATGGTTGGAAATCATTCGCAGAGTGTAAAGGCAGAAGGGAGCTTGACTGCGAGACCTACAAGTCGAGCAGGGACGAAAGTCGGGCTTAGTGATCCGGTGGTTCCGCATGGAAGGGCCATCGCTCAACGGATAAAAGCTACCCCGGGGATAACAGGCTTATCTCCCCCAAGAGTTCACATCGACGGGGAGGTTTGGCACCTCGATGTCGGCTCATCGCATCCTGGGGCTGTAGTCGGTCCCAAGGGTTGGGCTGTTCGCCCATTAAAGCGGTACGCGAGCTGGGTTCAGAACGTCGTGAGACAGTTCGGTCCCTATCCGTCGTGGGCGTTGGAAGTTTGAGAGGAGCTGTCCTTAGTACGAGAGGACCGGGATGGACACACCGCTGGTGTACCAGTTGTTCCGCCAGGAGCATAGCTGGGTAGCTACGTGTGGCAGGGATAAGTGCTGAAAGCATCTAAGCATGAAGCCCCCCTCAAGATGAGACTTCCCATCACTTCAAGTGAGTAAGATCCCTCAGAGATGATGAGGTTGATAGGTTCGAGGTGGAAGCGTGGTGACACGTGGAGCTGACGGATACTAATCGATCGAGGACTTAACTAACTTCTTTTGGTTGTCGTTGAATGATCTCTTATTTAGTTTTTAGGGTACAAA
>NZ_CANMAB010000187.1:0-2339 GCF_947495635.1 uncultured Virgibacillus sp.
CCAATATACATCAAACATTTCAAAATAACTACTTGGCTTAACGCAGTCATTGCACTGATTTTATACTTTCTTAACTTGAAATAAAAAAATAAATTCGATCACTTTTTTCTTTCTTTCCTCAATTGGATCAGCATGAAGTAATATTTCAGCAATCTCATCCTGTAGCCCGTATGTCAAATTTACACCATAATGCTTTTCTTGAAAATACGAAAATAGTACCGCAATCATTGTCCCACAAACGGAAATACCAAATCCTTGTAAAATACAAATCCACAGCGAGGCATTCATCGTTTCCACTGCAAAAATGAAGCTAGGAATACTCACTACCCACATCGTAGATAAAGCAAAAGACCGTAAGAGGGCTGTTCCTTTATAGTTTTCCCATGCTTCAGTTTTTTTCTTATACAGGATTTGATTAATGAATTGATACATCATCGGTATTGCACCGAATAAAAGAAAATAAGAAAAAACCTGCGTTAATGACATCATCCCTAGATAAAACTTTCTACTTGTATTCAAAGATTTATGCGCCATTCCCATGATGTCCTCGATATAAGGCTCTTCACGAAGTACTCAACTGATCATTGGTACAATGACTAAAAGTCCAACGATGCTTCGCATTTGCAATAGTCCACTATATAGTCCCTCCCCAATAGAGACTTTAGAAAATAGGAGGATAATAAAGCCGGTGATAAATAGGAAAAAGGGGAGTTTAAATTGTCTTAACGTCTTTGATAAACTAGCAAATATTAGTATAAATAAACCACAACATGCTAAAGCATACAGCAATAATCTCTTTTCAAAAAAGTAAGTTACAAGGTGTAGAAACGTATAGGATACAATGGAAATTCTTAATCCCCACGTTATGACAGACTGCATACATTCCATCTCCCATGTCATAGTTGTTTGTTTACCTTTAATAGCATAGCTGGATGTTAAGGTTACACAAGTGCCCACTCTTATGTAGTCTAGAATTATATGGAGGATTCAGGTTGACTGGTAAAGCGAATTTGTCTAGCTTCATTTGAATAGATCGTGTTAACGTTATATCACCCTAGCTATAGGTTGGAGGCTTCCCTTTCTATCCCAAATAAAATGCACTCTACCCAAAAAGTGCATCTCTATTCTAATCAAGCTGATTGTGAACCTTACTATGTATCTACTGTATGGATCAAGTATTCCATTCCCATTACTTTTCTACTTATTTATGCTTAGTCCACTAAAATGTACAACCTCTTTTTCTATAAATTTCCTTACCTGAATGCACGTAAACCTGCACCGATAATTCCTTGACCATTATTCAAATTACTTATTTCCATGTTTTGAAGAATATGTAGTTGTTCTTCAATCAAGTAATTTTTTAACTTATCCTTTAGTAAAGGTAATATATAGGGATTATATGTTGCAACACTCCCACCAAAAACAATCTTGTGCGGATCTAATATACTATTAATCATGTAAACACCTTGGGTTAATGCATGAATCATTTCGTCCACCAATCTACTTGCATTGCTCTCTCCTCGAGTAAAATGAATAAAAATATCTTTCGTTACTAATGCTTCATTGACATAAATGGACCTTGCCTTCGCTTGCATAGCTGGGCCAGATGCAGCATGTTCTAATCTTTCCATGCTATGATCAGCTGTGTGTGTAAAAACGGGTATCAATCCCAGCTCCCCAGCAAAGCCTGCTCCCCTTATAAAGTTTCCCCCTTGAATAATGGAGCAAGAAATCCCTGTACTAATCGTAATATAAACAAATAGTTCATCCTCAAGCATTTTTGCCTCTTTCCATTCCGCAAATGCTGCCATATATACATCATTATCAATTACAATATTATCGATTCCTAGCGCTTCCCGTAGACGATGAACTATTGGAAAATTAGACCATGGAAGGTTATTCTGAAAGACCGCTACCCCATTTCTACGATCTATTTTTCCAGGAATACCAGCACCAATCCCGTATATCTCATCCTCTGGAATACTAGAATGATTTAGGAGTTGGTTTACACATTGAATAACTTGTAGAAACATTTTCTCTTTATTTGAGGGGTCACTTTGGACTGACTCCTTTTGAATTAAGTCTCCTTTCTCGTTGACGATACCAGCTTCCACTGTCGTACCGCCAATATCAATTCCGATAGCATACCTCATTAGCACTCCTCACTTTCCTTACAACACATTCCTTAACCATGCTTATTTTCCAATAAATGCGATAGAAGCATTAACCTTTTCAAAGTACAATTTCCACCTGTTTCCCATGAATAAGAAAAACGGAGCAAAATTCGCTCATTCCTTATCACTACATGCTCAGATTTACGCTTCCTCTAGTAGCTATTA
>NZ_CANMAB010000188.1:0-2253 GCF_947495635.1 uncultured Virgibacillus sp.
CCGGAGTGGTGGTCAAGCAGTAGCTATTATTCCATAATAGCTACTAGAGGAAGCGTAAATCTGAGCATTTAGTGATAAGGACTGCGAATTTTGCTCAGTTTTTTTTAGTCTAGGAAATGATGAAATTTGAGCCTATATAATTATGGGGCGTATTGAGCCACGTTCAACTCCAGTATTACGTTGCTATTCGGGCGCTTGCGCTTTGGTTCTTTACAGTGAAGAAGTTCTTACGATATATTGTTGTTAAGCAAAATCTCCATTATGAAGTGAGGTGAGTCTGTGAAGTACGGACATAAATATAAGGTTGCTCATCGTGAAGCGCTCATTGGTGTTGGTCTGGTAATCTTTAATTTCTTATGGTGGTTTGCATTTGCCTACGGTTTAGGAGGTAAGGACCCTCAAGAGTATACATATATTGTCGGATTACCTGCGTGGTTTTTCTACAGCTGTGTAGTGGGATTTATCGTAATGGCCATATTGGTGGCAATTGTAGTGAAAAAGTTTTTTGTTGCTATTCCATTTGATGAGGAGAAGGAAATAGAATGAATTGGGAATCGCTAATACCGTTAATAGCAATATTATGTATTATATTTGGAGCAGGAATCTGGGCCGGTGGCTATTTAAAGAATTCTACCAACTTTGCTCAGGATTATTTTTTAGGCGGTAGGAGCCTCGGTGGTTTTGTGCTAGCTATGACAATGACAGCAACCTATGGAAGTGCTAGTAGTTTTATAGGGGGACCAGGGACAGCTTATAATGAAGGGCTAGGCTGGGTTTTATTAGCCATGTCTCAGGTTGCTACTGGCTATTTTGTTCTAATGATCCTAGGGAAGAAATTTGCTATCGTAACTAGGGAATATAATGCACTAACGATGGTGGATTTTTTGAAAGAAAGATATCAATCAAAATGGGTTGTTATCTTTTCTTCAGTCAGTATTATTATCTTTTTATTTTCAGCAATGGCTGCTCAATGGATTGGTGGAGCAAGATTAATTGAATCGTTGATTGGAATCAATTACACAACTGCACTATTTATATTTGCTGTTTCTGTTTTAATCTATGTTACTGTAGGAGGATTTCGTGCAGTTGCTTTAACGGATGCTATCCAAGGAAGCATCATGTTCGTTGGCACATTAATTCTTCTTATTGCTGTGATCATAGCTGGTGGTGGTATACCTAAGATTATTGCTGATTTAACTGCAGAGAACCCGAATCTAATTACCCCTTATGGATCTGAAGGACAGCTGACGCCAACTTATGTATCATCCTTCTGGATATTAGTTGGAGTCGGTGTGGTTGCATTACCACAAATTGCAGTACGGGCAATGTCATATAAAAGTTCACAAGCAATGCATCGAGCTATCATTATTGGAACGGTTGTTGTAGGTTTTATTATGTTAAATATGCATTTAATTGGTGTTTTCGCGCGACCTATTCTCCCAGGTATCGAAGTTGGTGATAAGGTCATGCCGTTAATTGCTTTGGAAGTCATGCCGAATTGGTTGACAGGGATAGTACTTGCTGCACCGATGGCAGCTATTATGTCTACGGTGGATTCGTTATTATTACTAGTCAGCTCGACCATTGTAAAGGATGTTTATTTAAACTATGTAAAACCTGACGCCTCCCATCAAACTATTAAACGCTTAAGTATTGGAATAACAGCATTGTTAGGCATCATTGTATTTATGATGGCACTCAACCCGCCTGATCTTATCATTTGGCTAAACCTTTTTGCATTTGGTGGTTTGGAAGCTGCTTTTATTTGGCCGATTGTACTAGGTCTATATTGGAAGAAAGGAAATAAATATGGGGCGATTTCCTCCATGATAGCAGGAGTAGGCTTATATATTTTATCAGACAGTTTTTTTCCTAAGCCGTTTGGACTCCATTCTGTCGTCCTTCCAGTTGTTGTCTCGCTAATAGTCTATGTAACGATAAGCTTACAAACGCAATCAAAAACAAACGTCACATGATGCCCTGCTCTTTTCATTGCTAAAGCCTGAATCGGAAAGGTAATTATAGAGGTATAAGATAAAGGAGCGAATCGACGAGTAACGAAGCGCTCCTTTTTTGTAGTCTAAGAAATGATAAAATTTGAGCCTGTGTATAAATATGGACGTGTTGAGCTACGTCTAGCTCCTAGGCCCAGAGACTAGGTGTCTTCACGAATCTCCCTCATCTAAGTCATTATTGGCTCGTAAGCTCACCGTGATTCGTTTAACTCCGTTGGACTCGCTCCAGTTACTACAT
>NZ_CANMAB010000189.1:0-2184 GCF_947495635.1 uncultured Virgibacillus sp.
AAAAGATTCCAGCTATCATTTTTTGATAACTGGAATCTTTTTTAACTTCATAAGGGCTAGTTATGTCCCAGCCCCTTACTGTATTATTTTAATCAGTAAGTCTCTTTTTTATAGATTCTATTTGTTTAAGCTCATGCTTATATTTATTAAGCTTTAATTCTGTCAGCAATGTACCAAAAAAATGTTGTGAATTATTGAGGAGACTGTCTAGAAAAAATTTCTCATTAACCTTCAAAGAATTTTCATCTATCGTTATCTTTGTTTGTTGACCGATATCCTTTTTTATAATTACTTCAATCGGTTGACTAGGATAATAAAAAGTAGCCTCTCCATTGTCAAGATATTCTTCAATAGCATTCAAATAGTAGCAGTATAAAGAAGGTAGATCGTCAAAGATTGGTATATTACCAATTTCTTTATAATTCGATATAAAAACTATACTTCCTTCTACCATCAATAAACCACTTGCCACATACTTCTTCCTATTTTTTTCGATATTCTCAACCAAATTTTCGTTGTTATAACCACCAATATAAGAATCTGCGTTTTGAGATATATCATCTAGATCATATACTTCTTTCTTTAGATAGAAATTCTTAATTTCCACTAACACACCTTCTTTTTATTTAGGATAAAGTTGTTTTATGTGCCCTTTAGTTATTCCTAAAACATATTTAACACCGTTTACTGTCCCTTGTACTTGGAAAGTTGAATTGGTACCTTTTGATTTTAATGTATTTCTATTTTGTTTTGCAATGCTTATAGCAATATTTTTCACACCACTTACAGATAAATCTGGATTGTAAAAAGTTTGTTTCTTCTTAACTGTACCATTCCAATATTTCGGATGGTGTCTTTCTAACATATGTTTCATATCCGTTTTAGTCAATTTGAAGGTGTGACTACCAGTCTTATATGTTGCGGTTTTGAAAGTTTTCAAGGCATTAGTAACTTTTGACTTAGGAGCTTTCTTGAATATTTTAGAACCCCATTTTATTACATGTTTACCTCCGCTAAGTACTACTCTCGCTACAAGCCCCCAAAAAAAGGGTTGAATGACTGTTGAACCAGATTCAATTAGATAACTCTCTTCCCCATCTTCTGGATCATCAACAAATTTATCCCAATCAACTTCCTCGAGATCTGTAAACAATTCAGGATTCTCATTATATGTAACTGAATTATCTTCTTCAATGATATCTACCCAATTTTCAACTCCCTCCTTAGCAAATGAAATTGATGGTAAAAGGAATGAAAATAGTAAAACAAATGAAACAAAAGCGCTGAAAAAAATAAAACTTCTTTTCATAGTTAGTATCTCTCCCAATAATATATTTTATGAATTTAGAAAAATAACAATTCGTAACTCTAATACTAGCTTTTGCTTATTTGTAAGTAAATACATTTATTGAATAAATTGTTACAGAAAATGTAATATTTTTACTAATTATTAAATACAAATAATTTTTATCTTGTATAACCAACACAAAACAGATCTATCTTTTCATGTTTAATATAGAAATTTAAGTAAAAACCCCCACTAAAATAAATTTAATGAGGGTTTTTATCCGACAGGATTATTTAATACTATATGTCACGTGATTGACCTCGCCGACCTCCCTTCCAGTTTACACACAGCGTTTTTGTTCTGGCAACAAGTCGGACATATCGGACATTTGAGACATTCGCGACACAATTCTATTCCTAATTCGCTGTATATGTCTTGTAGTTAATCCCATATGATTACTTATTGCTCTTACACTCATTCCATCTAATAAGCACTCTAATACCGCTAGTTCTCTCTCATCGGTAATTACTGGTATCCTTTCTTGAATAAATGAGACCTTCTTTTCCAGTCGATTAATCCAGGTATATTTTTTATCCCTACGAATAACCTCACGAGCAACCGGATCACTTGTGTTCTCCTCTGGCTTAGGCATAGCAGACTCAATACCAGATTGAGCTACTAAGCTTGTTCCTGCATCTTCTAATATTTTACGTTGTCTCTTTATTTCTTTGACCATCCAATTATAATCCTTCAAAGCGTTTTTAATTTCTTGTTTATTCATATCTGAGCCCCCACTCATGAATTATGATTTAATAGAAAATAAGAAAAACCGGGCAAAAACCAGCCCGGTCCTTTCCTGTTTGCCATAGCTAGAGCACATCCGATAGTTTGTATTC
>NZ_CANMAB010000190.1:0-2154 GCF_947495635.1 uncultured Virgibacillus sp.
AGCTATTATTCCATAATAGCTACTAGAGGAAGCGTAAATCTGAGCATTTAGTGATAAGGAATGAGCGAATTTTGCTCAGTTTTTCTTAGAAAGGGGGCTCTAGTCTCTTGAGAAAAGGTCAAAAAACAAGACAAATGATCGTTGAGCAATCTAGAAAGCTCTTTGCTGAAAAAGGTTACGATATGACAAAAACGATGCATATTGCTGATCAATGTGGCGTATCGGAAGCGACGATCTATAAGTACTTTAATAGTAAGCTCGATCTTTTAATGGAAACAATTTCGCATGAAAAATTAGAAATACCAGAAAGTAGTAGTTTACATCATAAACGGACAGAGGAGCTTTTGGAATTATATGTACGACAATTAACTCGTGCTGTCTTAACGAATTTTGAACAGTACGCTATCTTGTTCCGTGAAACGCCCTTGCATGAGGAAATATCGAAAAAATACGTGCAATATACATATGAACAAAATGAAGTTAGTAAGGAATTACAAGTACGAATTAACAATGGAGATTTAAGTGGTGTTTGCGATTTTGAATTGCTAAATGTCGGAATCATATCTTCTATTATTGCAATGAGTACACATCATCGGATTCACAAAGGAAAGCAAACATCTTTGTTTGATGAACAAAAGATTGAACAATTCGTAGATTTTATATTGCATGGAGCATTAAGAAGCTAGGGACCTTTCAAGAATTTATCCATGGATGTAGGTTTACATTTAGTAGATTTAAACGTAGAATCTTACTATATATTCACTGAGAAAAGGAAGGGTAGAATGACAAAGTATATTGGATTTGCAGGAACCTATACAAGAGAACAAAGTAAGGGAATCTATTGTTTTGAGCTCGACAGCGAAGCTAAAAAATTACAGGCTGTTCAAGCAGTAGCTTCTGTTGGAAGTCCTACCTATCTAACAATAAGCGAGGATGATCGCTACCTATTTTCAGTTGGACAAGACGGAGAATTAGGTGGAATGCGTGCTTATGCGATAAACGCAGAAACACATACATTAAATCAAATTAATGAACAGTTGCTGGAAGGAAGAGCGCCATGCCATGTAAGTATTCGTGATGGAAAATTGGTGACTGGAAATTATCATAAAGGTGAAGTTGGTCTATATTCGGTTAATAAGGATGGTTCCCTTGAGCTAGGGCAATTTGTAAAACATGAAGGTAATGGTCCCCATGAACGACAAGAAAAATCCCATGTTCATTTTGCTGGCTTTACACCAGATGGAAACTATGTAGTAGTATGTGACCTAGGAACAGATGAACTTGTTACCTATCGTATAGAAGCAGGTGAATTGATACGGCATGATACACTTTCTATAAAACCAGGAAGTGGTCCCCGGCATATCGTTTTTCACCCAAACGAAAAGACTGCTTATTTACTAACAGAGCTAAGCTCAGAAGTCATTGTATTAGCTTATCATGCAGATGATGGAAGCTTTACTGAAAAACAAACAATCAAAGCAAAGCCAGAAGGTTTTACGGATACGAATGATGCAAGTGCAATTTCTATTTCATCGGACGGTAAATTTCTTTATACAGGAAATCGCGGGCATAATAGTATTGCTGTCTTTCAAGTAGAAGGAGAAACAGATTTTCTAACGCTGATTGAATTCACAGCTACTGGAGGCGATTGGCCACGTGACTTTGTTTTGGATCCAACAGAATCCTTTATTGTTGCTTCGAATCAGCATAGTGGCAATTTGGTCTTGTTTGAGCGAAACAAAGTGACGGGTAAGTTAACAAAATTGAATAGCGAAGTTGACGTTCCCGAAGTTGTTTGTGTGAAATTTTTAAATGAACAAAAGTAAAAAATAATTAATGTGTATAGAGCTCATTACTAATTTAGTATTAGTGGTGAGTTTTTTATTGCCTAGAAATTATAAAATACGCTCTTGTGGATTAATATGAGCGCGTGGAGCCGCGTCCAGCTCCAGCGCCTAGAAACGAGGTAACGAAACGAATCACCCTTCGATAAGTCATCATCGGCTCGCAAGCTCACCGTGACTCCTTTATCTCCGTTGTCTCGCTCCAGTCGCTATGTTTCTATTCGGGCGCTTGTGCTTTTGTTCAAAGTTAAGAAAGTATAAAATCAGTGCAATGACTGCGTTAAGCCAAGTAGTTATTTTGAAATGTTTG
>NZ_CANMAB010000191.1:0-2091 GCF_947495635.1 uncultured Virgibacillus sp.
GTATAAATTACATACGCCAATTGATGACAGTCGATAGCAAGATCTAGATTTGTGGATAGACCTTGATAGAAATCTTCTACCGTAATATCGATAGCCTGTACAGCTAGAGAAAGTGAACGAGCTTGACCACTTGATGTGACAACTAAGGACACCTTTGCGTCGGATAGAATCGTTTGAATACGATCGGTTGGATGGGTTGGGTCGATTGGTAGATAGGCTCCTCCTGCCTTTAGTATTCCCATGATTCCAATGATCATATCGATGGACCGATCCATGATGAGACCTACAATGGCTTCATTCTGAACCCCTTGTTGTCGTAAAACTCTTGCCAGTTGGTTCGCCTTTTTATTTAATTCCTGATAAGTTAACTTCTGGTCCGCACATACAACCGCAATATGATGAGGATTCTTCTCAGCCTGCTCCTCAAATAATGTATGAAGTGATTTATCTTTCGGATAATCCGCGTTTGTTTGGTTAAACTCCTGCAGGAGCTGATGTTGTTCATATTCCGTTAGAATGTTAATCTCAGATAATATTGTCGTTGGTTGCGTGCAGACTTTAGTTAGAATTTCTTTGTAATGTGATGCCATTCTATCAATAGTTTCTTTTTTAAATAATTTAGTACAATACTCCATGGTATATTTAAGCATCGTTTCATTATCATAGACAGTTAACGTTAAATCGAATTTTGAGATATTACTTTCTACGTGAATAGGCGTTAATACAAAGTCTTCTGAAATGAACTCTTTATCAAATCCTGCATAATTCATACTAAACATGACATCAAAGATTGAATGTCTACTAGTATCCCTTTCCACCTGCACCTTTTTAATTAATTCTTCAAACTGATAACTTTGATTCTCATAGCTTTGAAGCGCATTTTGCTTTACTGCATTTAAGAATTGTTCAAAGCTTATATTTCCAGAAGCCTTATTTCTTAATGCTAACGTATTGACAAACATTCCTATCATGTTCTCTAAATCATCATGTGGTCTTCCTGCTATTGGAGTGCCAATGACAATGTCATCCTGTCCACTATACTTAGCTAATAAAAGATGAAATGCAGCTAGTAGAACCATATTCATCGTACTACCTGTATCTTTAGCCATCTTCCGAACAGCTAGAGCTAGCTTTTCATCCATGTAATAAGTTAGGTTTTTCCCTTTAAAACTTTGAATAGGTGGTCTTTCAAAATCGTATGGTAGATTTAATATTGGAATTTCACCATTAAATTGTTCTAGCCAGTACTCCTCTTGCCGCTTCATCTCTATGGAGTCCCAGAATTTATTCTGCCAAACTGCAAAGTCCTTATATTGTAATTTTAGAGAATTCAACCGTTCTCCATTATATAGTGCCATAAATTCATTGATTAATATCTGAAGAGAAATTCCATCACTGATAATATGATGCATATCCGTCAATAAATAATTCTTATTATTACTCACTACTAGCTCTGCTCTAAACAGAGGAGCTTTACTTAAATGAAAGGTTTTCACAAAATCCTTTAATAAGTTGTTTACTACTGTTTCCGTAACAAATCTTCTTTCAAGTTTAAAATTAGCTTTTGGTAGTACTTTTTGAACAATTTCACCTTCGACTGTATCAAAGAAAGTTCGTAATGAATCATGTCTAGATACTAACTGCTGAAGACTCTTTTGTATTTTTTCCGGGTCGATACTACCTTCTATTTCACAAATCAATGGCATGTTGTACAACGTGCCTGTTTCATATTGTTGTAGCATATACATCCTTTTTTGGGCAGAAGAGGTTTCATAAAAATCACTTTCCTCATATGGTTCGATTAATTCATATACACTTCTATTCCCATTTCCAATGTATGTACTAAGAAGATTAATGGTAGGACTCTCCAAAAACTCTCGTAATGATATTTCTACTTTAAACTGTTTATGAATTTTACTAATTAAAGCTGTCGCTTTTAATGAGTGTCCACCTAAATCAAAAAAGTTATCATGGATTCCGACTTTGTCTATGCCTAATACCTCTGACCAAATTGCTGCGAGAGTTCGTTCTGTACTGGTTCGTGGGGCTACATAATCATTCGTGACAAGATGCTGTTCAGCTGGTTCTGGT
>NZ_CANMAB010000192.1:0-1979 GCF_947495635.1 uncultured Virgibacillus sp.
ATAAACCGAGATGCAAGTCGAAATCCATTATTTGATGTGATGTTTAATATGAATCCTGTTGATGACACCATAGTGTTTCCACTAGAAGATGACTTCCAGTTGAAACAAGTTCAACACGAAAGTAATATCGCTAAGTTTGACGTGACACTACATGTCACGGAGTATACTAACACCATCCAAGGTAGTTTAGAGTATAGTACTGCGTTATTTACATCTGAAACGATGGAACGAATGGCAAGGCACTACTTAGAAATTGTGAAAGGGATTTGTCAACAACGGGAAGCGAAGCTTGCCGAGCTAGACATGATGACGGAAGAAGAAAAGCAACAAATTATAATGCAATTTAATGATACGAAGACAGACTACCCACGAGAAAAAACGATGGCTGAATTATTTGAAGAACAAGTGGCGAAAAAGCCAAATGAACTAGCAGTTGGTTTTGAGAATCAATGCATGACGTATCAAGAATTAAATGAAAAAGCTAATCAGCTGGCTCGGGTCCTACGTCAAAAAGGTGTTCAAGCAGAGACGGTAGTAGGGTTGATGACAGACAATACCATCGAGATGATTATTGGAATTTTAGGCATCTTAAAATCTGGAGGAGCGTATCTTCCACTGGATAAAACTTACCCGATGAAGCGAATCGAATATATGTTGAAAGACAGTAATGCTCAGCTGGTGTTGACAGAGAATGACGCAGAGAAATTGGGCGCATTTTCCGGAGAGCGGTTGGATATAACGAATGAGAGCTTGTATGTCGGAAATACGAGCAATTTATCTATTGAACACCATCCAACAAACTTAGCATATATCATGTATTCGTCAGGGAGTACAGGAGAACCAAAGGGAATTCTAATCGAACAGCGAAATGTCGTCCGTCTCGTTAAGCATACAAGCTATATCCAATTTAATGAAGGCGATCGAATCCTCCAGACAGGATCACTCGTGTTTGATGCCTCAACATTTGAGATATGGGGAAGTCTATTAAATGGACAGAGTCTGTATTTAACGAAGAAAGAGACCATCCTTTCGGTAGAAAAATTAGAAAACGCCATCGAGAAGCATTCCATCACTTTAATGTGGCTAACGGTTGCGTTGTTTAATCAATTAGCACAGGAGAAGCCAGATATGTTTCGCCATCTACGATGCCTCCTCGTTGGGGGAGACGTCCTATCTACAAAGCATATTCAACTAGTTCGTAGTCATTGTCCAAACATACAGATCATTAATGGTTATGGCCCAACCGAAAATACGACTTTTTCTACGACATTACCAATCGAAAAGGATTACGAATCGAGTATCCCGATCGGTAGACCAATTAGTAATTCCAGCGCGTATATTGTTGGGAAACATGGTGAGTTAAATCCAATCGGAGTCTACGGTGAGCTATGGCTTAGTGGGGATGGAGTTGCCAGAGGATATTTAAATAGACCAGCTCTTACCAAGGAAAAGTTCATCGAGAATCCATTTGTACGTGGTGAAAGACTATATAAGAGTGGGGACATTGCCAGATGGTTGCCGGATGGCACAATCGAATTTTTGGGTCGAGTTGATCACCAGCTTAAGATTCGTGGATTCCGAATTGAAATTGAGGAGATTGAACGGAAGCTATTACGTCACCACGCAGTGAAAGAGGCGGTTGTTTTAGTGAAAGAAAACGAGCAGCTAGACAAGTATCTTATTGCGTATCTGACCGCCCATAAATTAGAAAAAAGTAATTTAAAAGAATACTTACAAGATAGTTTGCCAGATTATATGATTCCATCCTATATAAAAGAAGTATCGAGCATTCCCCTCACCGCTAATGGAAAAGTAGATCGAAGATCGCTACCAGAAGTCACGAATCAAGATCTCATTCAAGGAGAGTACAAGGCGCCAGAGAATAAAGAAGAGGAGAAGCTTGTCAAGATTTGGCAAGAAGTCTTAGGCATAAATGAAATAGGAACGGAGGATAATTTCTTTGAACTTGGTGGGAATTC
>NZ_CANMAB010000193.1:0-1935 GCF_947495635.1 uncultured Virgibacillus sp.
TGTTTTTTTCCATATACTTAAAATACCACAGTAAGTAACACTCTGGTATAGCCAAATTTTTATACTTTCTTATCTTTGAACAATAAACGACACTACCTTCCTCCGCCTGTGGTAGGAAATGCATCGGTGAGTCCCACAGTGTGACAGCACTCGGAAACTCACCAGCCGCCGGCGGAAAACGCAGTATATTTGTGAACCGGGTTCGTTCATGACCATCATTTCAAATTGTTCGTTTTATTCTTTTTATTCTTTAATTAACACACTTTTGTCTCACCCTTTTTCACTTACTTTGTGATAACTTTTACCTTTTCAGCGTCATTGGTTAATCTTTTTGCATCTTCCATACCTTTTTCTATATTGACAAATTTAAGAAGAATAATTCCGCCAATAAAAAATATAACTAACGAAATGATTCCTAATCGACTTGAACCTGTAAGTTGCCCAACAAAGGCAAATAGGAAAGGGCCGAAGATTGCTGCAAATTTAGAAGAAATTCCGTAGAACCCGAAGAATTCAGCATGTTTATTATCAGGGACCATTCTGCCAAAAATGGATCTACTAAGTGATTGTGCTCCACCTTGTACCATACCAACACAAATAGCAAGTAGGTAAAAGTGGATCGCCGAAGTCATAAAATAACCTAATACTACAATCCCCATGTAGACGTATAATGAAAGCGTTAATGCTTTTTTAGCACTTATTTTCTTCGCTAACCACCCAAAGAAAAATGTAAATGGTATACCTACAAACTGTGTAATTAAAAGTGCTGCAATTAAACTGTTTCCATCAATACCTATGTCTCTACCGTATATTGTTGCCATTTTAATAATGGTGGATATCCCATCGTTATACATCCAAAATGCAAGTAAAAAAAGTAATAATTGCTTATAATGCTTTAGGTCTTTAAACGTAGAAGCTACTCTGGAAAATCCAATTGCTGCATAAGACTTTTCCCGCTTCACAACCTTCTTTTTCTCTTCTTTAATATTTCGAAATAGCGGAAGTGAAAATAGAAACCACCATAAACCTACGGAAGCAAAAGAAACTTGGCTTGCAACGGTAGCATTAGGTAGTCCAAACCAATCGAACTTTAATATCATGAGAATATTAATAGCTAATAATATTCCCCCACCTATGTAACCCCATGCGAAACCTGCTGATGATACTTTATCAATTTCCTGTTCTTCTGCTATTTCTGGTAAGAATGCATCATAGAATACATTACCACCAGAAAATCCAATTGTTCCAATAATTAACAAAAACGAGGCAAAAAGGTAATCACCTTCGCCTACAAAAGCAAGTAAAATACTTGCTAGCATACCCATGTAGGCAAAAAATCGTAAAAACTTTTTCTTAGCTGCAGAATAATCACTTATAGCTCCTAGAATAGGTGCTAGGATTGCCACAATTAATACAGCAATTGACTGCGAATATCCCCAAAAACTTGCTGCAAGATTCTCATCAACACCAACAGCTGCTACGTCGTAATAAAAAACGGGTAAAACTGCAGCCATAATTGTAGTTGCAAAAGCAGAATTCCCAAAATCATAAAGGACCCAGCTAAGGGTTGTTTTCTTCTTCATCTCCATCCCCCTTTCTGTAAAGAATATCAAAATTACCTTCTATGCAGTACTACTTTTACAAAAATTTTAAAATAATTATCTATCGAGTAACCACCTTTACATCTCCCAGGATAAGAAAGGCTTCCGCAGCAATACATTGTACGTAGAAAAAGCGTTTCTCTTTTTTCATGGAGTTAACGTATTTTTTTACTGAGCTTTATAGTAATATTTGTTTTATCGTTCGACTTTTGGGTTAACTCTCTTAACTTCGTCCCAGATCCTTTTTTCAAAACCAGTAAGAAAAACTGAGCAAAATTCGCTCAGTCCTTATCACTAAATGCTCAGATTTACGCTTCCTCTAGTAGCTATTATG
>NZ_CANMAB010000194.1:0-1791 GCF_947495635.1 uncultured Virgibacillus sp.
GGGGATATCGAAGCAGAGTCCGGATGCATAAAAAAAGCCCTCTTGGTACGATAGAGAGTGTCATCACGATGACCTCGAATTAAGTACCGAAGGAGGACTTCTACTATGGATTTTACACAAAATATGCGCATAGCGCAAATCAACGAAAACACACTGATCATTGGTGTCGACGTGGCCAAAAAGAAACATGTAGCACGGGTGATTGATGATCGGGGCAGAGACCTAGCCAAAAGGTTAGTGTTTACTAACTCTCATCAAGGTTTTTTTACGCTTCTCACCTGGGCGAGAGAGCTGGCGAATGAACATAAACGTCCGGACATCATCATCGGCATGGAGCCAACCGGTCATTATGGGCTGAACTTGGCTTATTATTTGAAAGCAGAAGGGATCCATACGGTAGGTGTTAATCCGATGAAGGTAAAACGGTTCAAGGAAATGGACGATGACTCCCCGACCAAAAATGATACGAAGGATGCCAAAGTCATCGCTCAAATCATTAAAGACGGGCGTTTTCATGAACCCACACTACCCGAGGATGTCTATGCCGAATTGAGGGAAGGCATGAAACTACATGACATCATCCAAGAGGACTTGTCTTCCATCAAAGCACAGATGCATAATGCGCTGGATCGCTATTTTCCGGAGTTCCTAGATGTCTTCAAAGACTGGACCGGGAAAGCAGCACTCCACCTACTGGAAAAGGGGTATCTTCCTGATGATATCCGACAGGCTTCGGAAGAAGACTTGATGGCCGAAGTGAAAAACGCTGCCCAACGTGCAGTGGGGATGAAACGTATCCAGGCATTAAAACAGGCAGCCGAAGATAGTATCGGCCTGACGGTCGGTTTAAGCATGGCACGCGAAGAATTCCGTTATCTTATTGACCAATACAAGGCCCTAGAAGAACGACTCGTCGCTCTTGAAGCACAACTCGAAGAACTCGTTCTTCTGGTTCCTGGGGCGGAGCAGATGATAGCCATCAAAGGTGTCAGTACCATGACAGTGGCCGGTTTCTTTGCGGAAGTCGGTGATCTATCGAATTACAGAGATCCACGCCAAATTATCAAATTAGCGGGACTCAATCTGATGATGAATCAATCCGGGAAATTCAAGGGGCAGACAACCATTACGAAACGAGGACGTAAAAGGCTGAGAAAGCTCCTGTATCAGGTGGCACGCCCCCTCTCGTTTCATAATGAAGCTTTCCGAAAGCTTCATGACCATTACCGTCATCGATCCATCAATCCCTTAACTGGGAAGCAATCGTTTATCGCGCTAAGTCGTAAACTTGTGAAAATCTTTTATGTGTTAGGGACACGCAAGTGTACCTTCAGTGAAGAACGCATGATCCGGGATATCCCCGGTGTTTCAGACTTACAGGAAACTGCCTAAACAAAAAAGATCTATTTCGTTTTGAGACCCATTGTTTGAACATTCGAAGCACGGAGAAGCCGGTCGATATTTTCACCGTTAGGGCTTTGACCCGCTTTAGGAGCATTTCCGGCATCCACCATGGTCAGGTTGAACGAAGGAATTTGCGCGCATTGACGCCGAGAGACATGGGAGGGTCCACCGCCATGCGTAACGTGGAGATCCAAGGTGCGATCATACGAACGCAAACCATTTAATGGAAAAAATCCATGGATGTTTAGTTGGTGCCATCCCTTATTTCCATAAATATCATTTATTTACAGATGAAGGAACGATCAACCCCCATTCTCTTTGAATGATATAAAGTAAACGGGAGAAAAACGGAGTAATTCTGAGATAATTTTAATTTATAGAGGGAGG
>NZ_CANMAB010000195.1:0-1755 GCF_947495635.1 uncultured Virgibacillus sp.
CATCAAACATTTCAAAATAACTACTTGGCTTAACACAGTCATTGCACTGATTTTATACTTTCTTAACTTAGAACAAAAACTCCCACGCTTCAAGCGTAGGAGGCACAATAATTTAATGTGTTGGAAAGAAAATCATCTGGATTACAAAAATAATCCCAAATACATATAATATCCAATGAACATCCTTTCCTCTTCCGTTTACTAATTTCAATAATGGATACGTAATAAAACCAATGGAAATTCCCGTAGCGATACTGGATGTTAATGGCATGGATAGGATGATCGCAAAGGCTGGAAATGCTTCGTCAAATGTTTTCCAGTTAATTTTAGCTAATCCTTCCATCATAAAACAACCTACAATAATTAAAACAGGCGAGGTAATTGCTGGTAAATTTGCAACTGCACCTATAATAGGTGTAAAGAAAATAGATAGTGCAAATAGCAAAGCAATTACTAATGATGTTAGTCCAGTTCTACCACCAGCAGCTACACCTGAAGTAGACTCAATATAAGCTGTTGAAGGGCTTGTACCGAACATGGAACCTACTGTTGTAGCGGTTGCATCCGATAACAAGGCTGACTTTGCTCGTGGCATATTGCCGTTTTTCATAAAACCTGCTTGTTCTGCCACTCCAATCATGGTTCCAGTCGTATCAAATATGGTAACGAGTAGAAAAGCAAAAACGATCGTATAGAGACCTTGACTAAAGACACTGCCTATATCCAAGTCAAAAAACACAGGCATTGGTGGGGCTGATACATAGCCTTCTGAAAAGGATAATTGTCCTGTGAACAAAGCAATAATCGTCGTTATGAGCATACCAATAAATAAAGCACCCTTTATGTTCCAGACAAATAAAATTAAAGTAATAAATAAACCTACTAAAGTTAAAGTAGTCATCGGGTTATGTAAGTCTCCCAATCCAACAATATTTGCTTCATTTGGTGCGACGATACCGGCCATTCTCAAGCCATTAAAGGCGATAAATAGTCCAATCCCTGAGGTAATTCCATATTTTAAGGATGCAGGAATTGCTTTTATTAATGTCTCTCGAAGTGTCGTCAAACTCAAGAGAACAAAGATGATACCAGCAACAAATACAGTGCCAAATATCGCCTGATAAGTTAAGCCTTCTGATGCTACAACAGATGCAAAATATGCATTTAATCCCATACCTGGTGCTATTGCAATTGGATAATTCGCAAAGAAAGCCATGCATAGTGTACCTACAACTGCAGAGATAACCGTAGCCATAAACACTTGATCAAAGGGTACTCCTGCCGCTGAGAGAATTGCGGGGTTAACCACAACAATATAGACCATTGTAAGAAATGTTGTTAGGCCTGCAATCACCTCTGTTTGGATATTTGTGTTATTTTTCGTTAATTTAAAGATCTTATCCAAGACAAACACCTTGCTTTCCGAATATAATAAAACAACATTGACTATAATATTCGTTTTTAACTAATTATGCAAGAAAAATTGCTTCCTTTCTATACTTCCTCCATTTTTATCGATTCATCCATCGTATTGTAACGTACTTTATTTCATTTTCAAGATTTACATACTACTAATTATGGTGCTTTCGTCCAATAAACATAAGAAAAACGGAGCAAAATTCGCTCAGTCCTTATCACTACATGCTCCGATTTACGCTTGCTTGACCACCACTCCGGTTGCCCACTTCCCTTTCCGTGGGGTTTGTCCTTCAGCTAACTTTTTTGAGCAAAACCCGCTCAAAAAAGTGGATCTTC
>NZ_CANMAB010000196.1:0-1624 GCF_947495635.1 uncultured Virgibacillus sp.
TCAATGAAATGGTGCTTGATTAATTCTAAGAAAACAAGAGTATTTTGAAGATAATTAAAGTATATAGAGGGAGGAATTATGAATATCATCATTGTTGAATTTGTCGTTTATTGTTTGTTGATCTTAGCAATTGGCTATTATTTCAGCAAACGAAGTAAGTCTCACTCTGATTTTCTATTAGGAGGAAAAAAATTACCTGGTTGGACACTTGCCTTTTCTGAAAGGGCAACAGGTGAATCTGCTTGGTTGTTATTAGGTTATACAGGGTTTGTTTTTATGACTGGCCTATCCGGAATTTGGGTAGCAGTTGGTATAGCAATCGGAATAATATTTGCTTGGCTATTTTTAGCCAAAAAATTTATGTCAGAAACAGATAAGTATAATGTGTTAACTTTACCAGATTATTTAGCGGTAAGGTTTGGGGAAAAGGCGAAAATAATTCGCTGGTTAACGAGTATCTTAATTGCTGGGTTTCTTATGTTTTATGTTGGAGCACAGATGGCTGGAGCTGGAAAAATGTTATTTACAACATTTGGCTTACCTCCAACAGCAGGTATTCTATTAGCTACAATTGTTATCATCATTATTGCATTTGCTGGCGGGTTTATATCTGTAGTTTGGACAGATATGATCCAAAGTATAATGATGGTTATTACATTAGTTGCGCTTCCTATTGCAGCATTAATTTATATACAAGCAAACGATTTATCGATAAACGCTTCCCTGATACAAGCTGGAGATTCGTATAACTCTTGGTTTGGTGGTCTGACTGGCTTTGCGATTGGTGTGTTATTTTTTAACAATTTTTCATGGTTCTTTGGCTTCTTAGGTGGTCAGCCTCAATTAAGTGCACGATTTATGGCATTAAAAAATAATAAAGAAGCAAGACAAGGAAGTATTGTTGCAATTATTTGGACATTATTAGCGTATGGTGGAGCATTTATGATTGGAATAACAGCTATAGCCATCTATGATCAAGGCTCATTTCATGATGCAGAAATTATTTTACCAACGATGATTCTTGAATTATTTCCGCCTTGGATAGCTGGCTTGCTTTTAGCTGGGGTATTGGCTGCCATTATTACAACTGCCGATTCGCAATTAATGGTTGTGACAAGTTCAGTTAGTGAAGATATTATCCATAAAACATTGGGAATGAATTTTACAGAAAAACAACTTATCTGGATTTCTCGTATTTCTATTGTATTCTTCGGTTTAATCGGCATGGTGATCGCGCTTGTATCAGAATCTCTATTGTATCTAGTTGTCAGCTGGGCCTGGGCAGGAGTAGGCTGTACACTCTCCCCCGCCATCCTCCTTACATTTTTTTGGGAGCGATATTCTAGTGCTGGTGTGGTAGCGACAGTTCTTGCTGGATTAGTATCCACTATATTATGGATAAGCACACCTTTAGAAAGTATCATCACTTCAAAATTCACGACATTTTTTATTGCATTATTTTTTGGAATAGCTGTGAGCTTACTTCTTCCAGATAAAACGGAGAAGATCCATTCCCTGTCCGAAAAGAACATATGATAATGCTAAATAAAAAAACTGAGCAAAATTCGCTCAGTCCTTATCACTAAATGCTCAGATTTACGCTTCCTCTAGTAGCTATTATGGA
>NZ_CANMAB010000197.1:0-1573 GCF_947495635.1 uncultured Virgibacillus sp.
TCACTATCGTTGCATTAAACAAAAACAAAAATGTCAAGTATTAATTAATTTCAAATAAATGTAATTAAAGGGAATTTATAGTCTTCAAAGATATAAAAAAATCCTTATAATTAGATGACAGAAGGTTCAAAGTCCTGTCCATACCCTAATTATAAGGAGTTCTCATGGACAAGAATAACACAAAATCAGTTTTTAAGGAATATATTCAACCAACAGAAATGAAAGTCATTTCTAAAATTATTGATCAGTTGAAGATTGATAAGTATGTTAAAAAACTAGATAGCCTCACCTTCACCAAATTATTTATTTATGCTCAATTGAAACAGTTATCAAGTCTTAAAGAGATTAGTTTCAAGGTACGGCACAAGAAAAAATTACAAAAAGAACTTGGGCTAAAAAGTATTAGTAAATCTCAACTTTCTCGAAAACTTTCTGATCTTCCTCCGGAGATCTTCCAGGCGATTCTGCGTCATTTAATCCAACAGATCCATCAGGAAATTGGGGAAGAAAAGGGAAGCGAATTACTTGAGAAAATCCATCTCATTGATTCAACGACCATTTCTTTTTGCCTTAGCCAGTATCGGTGGGCTGATTTTCGAAACACGAAAGCTGGAGTAAAAATTCATACTCGTGTAGTTTTTTGTGATGGGGAGGTTTCCCCAGATAAAATCATTGTTACTCCTGCTAGACCAGCTGATCGAACCCAATTAGACGCATTGATGGTCACAGAGAAGGATGCCCTTCATGTGTTTGATAGAGGGTACTTTGATTTTCAAAAATTTGATGATTATTGTCAGAACAATATTCGCTTCTGTACTCGTATCAAGGAGAATACCATTATCCAAGTCATCGAAGAACTCCCTGTAGATCCGGAATCTACGATTCTTCGTGAGGCTGTGGTTAAACTGAGGAAAATGAAATTTCCAGTTCGCTTGATCGAAACACAAGATAGTCAAGGAAATCTTATTAGGATCATCATTAATGATGCGAAAATGAGTGCACAGGAAATCAGTGATCTTTACCGAAATCGCTGGCAAATAGAATTATTCTTTAAATGGATGAAACAACACTTAGTTCTCAAAAAGTGTTATGGAAAGAGCTCAAACGCCGTTTACAACCAAATTTACATAGCTATGATCACTTTCTGCTTAACTTTATTGATGAAGAAAAAAGTGTGTTATCAAGGATCACTTCTCGAAATGCTTGAATTTATTGGTGTATATTGGTCAAGCTGCTTCTCTACCTTTATAAAAGAACTGTTTAAAAAGCCAAATCGAACGTCGGATGGACGGAGGCGACTTGAACATGAGCGCATCTTTAATAACATACTAGAACAAATTAAACGAGAGGAAACCTGGTACTTAAATAATGATGTAACCTATGATCTTATCTTCTGATATGTAAAAATCTGGATAAGGGCTACCTTCAATTAGTACCCCCTTATCCTTTTGGCTCTATAAACCCTATATTCAAAAAACTGAATTTTTGAACAGTTATTAATTGGTATATTTTTGATAAATATTCCAGTTTTGCGCACTTGACTATTTTTAAAATTTTTTGTGCAACGCTAATG
>NZ_CANMAB010000198.1:0-1484 GCF_947495635.1 uncultured Virgibacillus sp.
GAAAGGGAAGTGGGCAGCCGGAGTGGTGGTCAAGCAAGCAGTAGCTATTATTCCATAATAGCTACTAGAGAAAGCGTGAATCTGAGCATGTAGTGATAAGGACTGAGCGAATTTCACTCAGTTTTTCTTAGACTGTTGGTTAAGGGAAGGCAGTAATCCAGCTGGGTTTCTCTGGTTCAAATGTGTATACATGTTAAATTTAAGGTAATTTTTGAAAAAAATTGTATGACTTCTTTTGAAATGGTTATGCTAAGACAGATAACGAACAACAAAAGGAGGTAAAATACATGAAGAAAAAACTTCTAGTGAAGTTTGGTGCACCAGTATTAGCGTTGTCTTTAATCGCAGCATGCGGAACAGATGACGATCAGGATCCAGTAGAGGATGAGGCACCTCTAGATCAACAGGAAGAAGATAATATCGATGACAATCCTGCTGATGATAATGGAGGAATGAATGAAGAAAATCCTGACATGGAGAATGATGGTAACGGCACTGACGAAAATAATGATAATAACATGATGGATGATGAAAACAAAGATGAGAATGGAGAAGGAAATCAATAACATTTCATTTCTTCACTCTTAATGTGGCTTTTTATCCTACATTTACTGGCAGTAAGACCCTCGCTTCAAGCAATAAAGTGAAACCGTTATTGGTAAGTGGGGGATGCCTGCCAGTAAATTCCGATTGATTTAAAGACCTTTAGGTCATACCCTTGTGGTACTACCAATTCGTGGGGGATAAACAAAACCTCATGGATTGAAGTTTCACATTATCACTAAATAAGCAGAACAAATCCTAAAGTAGGAAAGTTCTGCTTTTGTTATTCTAAGAAATTATAAAACTAGTCCATTTGGATTATATAGGCGTGTTGAGCCGCGTCCAGCTCTAGCGCCCAGAAACGAGGCGACTTTACAAATCGCCCTAATCTAGGTCATCATCGGCTCGCAAGCTCACTGTGATTCTTTTATCTCCGTTGATTCGCTCCAGTCACTACGTTTTTAATCGGTCGCTTGCGCTTTTGTTCTATTTTACATTATTAGCATACGTATAAAAATTGTGATGCGAAACATCTACAATGAACAAAGTGAACTAAAGCGAGATATCAACTCGATTGCCAAGCGATGGATGCGGTGCTGTAGGTGCAGATTGGTCGAGCATTTCTTGCAATTGTACGCCTTGCGTTTCTATTACTTTCATAGCATTTTTCATCACGGCAATACTTGCATCAGAACGAATTTGTTGATTTGCCATAGTAACAGACAATGCAGCAATATCCATAAAATCAGGCCTTTCTACTTAAAGTTAATTTGAGCTATATTTAGTATAACATAGGTGGAAAGACCTAGGTATCTAATATATAAATTATTTCATAATGGTTATCGTAAAATGAGATAATTTGTGTTTATCCCGCATATAACTGGCAGTAAGATCCGCCCTTTAAGCAATAAAGTGAACCCAATATGGGTAAGTGTGGAACA
>NZ_CANMAB010000199.1:0-1483 GCF_947495635.1 uncultured Virgibacillus sp.
TATACATCAAACATTTCAAAATAACTACTTGGCTTAACGCAGTCATTGCACTGATTTTATACTTTCTTAACTTAGAAACAAAAACTGTCCATGAGATAAAATCGCCATGGACAGTTTTTTGATATTACTTATTCACAAATTGTTTGCTTAACTGATCTACTGCAAGTATAGCTGAAGCAACATCACCAGCCTGAATACTTGGTGATAAGTTTTTCATCGTCTCTCCTTCTTGCGTAGCTCCCTCGCCTACTTTTAGCAGCTCCTCATAAGAAACATCGTCTAAATGCATGTCTCGTAATGTAGTTGGAAGACCAAGTTCGCGATAAAATTGAATATATTTTATCATTTCATCCTCGCTATGGAGCTCTAATAGCAACTGCACCAATGTACCATATGCAACCTTTTCGCCATGAGTAAGGTGGTGAATATCACCTTCGAGTACGGTGAATCCATTATGAATGGCATGTGCTCCTGCTAAGCCACCACTTTCAAAACCTAATCCTGATAATAATGTATTAGCTTCCACCACAGCTTCTACATGATTCGTAACCAATCCTTTTTTTACTGCTTGATATGCAGCTATTCCATATGCAAATAATGTTTTTTCACACTCTTTAGCAATTGCCTTAGCTGCAATACTTGTTTTTCCGCCTGCCATCGTATCACCATTGCGCTTCAGTGTAGCTCGAGCCTCTACCCATGTAGCCATCGCATCAGCAATACCAGACGCAAATAATCTAGCTGGAGCTTTGGCGACAACTGCAGTATCAACAAGTACTAAGTCAGGGTTTTTATGATAAAACTTATAACTTTCAAACACTCCTTCATCACTATATATCACAGATAATGCGCTCGTAGGTGCATCTGTTGAAGCAGTAGTTGGAACGATAACAACACGAGCATGCAATTCATTTGCTATCGCTTTAGCTGTATCCAATGTCTTCCCTCCGCCTACACCAACTACTACATCTACCTGATGATCCTTCCCTTCATTTACCACTCTTTTTATTTCACTTAATGAGGCCTCTCCATTAAACGGAACATAATGATAGTCCAAATTTTCTTCCCTCATGCTTGCTTCAATTGTCTCTTTAGTTATGTCCCAAACCACATCATCAGAAAGAATAAGTGGCTTTTCTGCGATTGATTTCACATGTTTTCCAATAAGATGTAAGGCATCTTTTCCTTGAATATATTTACCAGGTGATACAAAAACAATATTTGACATTTTCTTCACCCTTTCTAATTTTTACATCTATAGTATACCAATTCTACGAATTTTCATCCATATTTTGTGAAGTATTTCACATTATATTCATAATCAAAGATTTTCATTTACGCGCATTCAATTTTATGACACCTCCTTGAGACATACGAACCCTTTGTATTATGTCTGCTTATAACCATAAGAAAAACTGAGCAAAATTCGCTCATTCCTTATCACTAAATGCTCAGATTTACGCTTCCTCTAGTAGCTATTATG
>NZ_CANMAB010000200.1:0-1473 GCF_947495635.1 uncultured Virgibacillus sp.
GATTTCAATCAAGTTGAACGAATTTTCTGATATATGTTATATTTTATTTATGAAAAAAGACAACAGGGCTATAAAGGTAGTCCTTCATCCATTTTTCAGAATTTTATATTGCCTTTAAATAATGGGATCGTAAGTGAGATCATCTAAATATAAAACATCTCCCGATTCATATTGGGCTAAGGTTTCTTCAAATATTCGTTCGTGCTCCGACCTTCGTCGACCACTGGATGATCGGTCTGGTTCCTTGAATACTTCAGAAATAAAGGTTTCAAGTTTTTTGTACCAGCAATCACAAATCCAGTCCCGCATTTCCAGTAAGGATCCTTTATACCCTAAGGTATGCTTCATCAATAAGGTTAAGCAGAACACAATCATGGCAATATAAATCTGGTTGAATACGGCATTTTGGCTTTTGCCATATAGCTTTTTCAAAACCAAATGTTGTTTGACCCATTTGAAAAATAATTCAATTTGCCAGCGTGTCCGGTAGAGATCACTTATTTCTTTTGCGTCCAATTTAGCGTCATTACACACAATAGAAATTTTGTTCCCTTCCCTATCCAATGTTTCGATCAAGCGCAAGGGATGTTTCATTTTGCCGATTTTTACTACGGCATCCCGGATGAGTGGAGAGGAAGAAGAAACAGGTAATTCCTCTATCACATGAATAATCGTATTGGTTTTGATTCGGGTGACAAACCGGATCCCTTCTGCACAATAGAAATCAAACTTTTTAAAGTTGAAGTATCCTCTATCGAACACATGAAGCGCATTTCGATCGGGTACGATCAATGCATCCAACTGTGTTTCGTCTGCTGGCCTGGCAGGAGTAAGAATCACATCATTTAGGAAGGATTCACCATCGCAAAAGACAACAGATGTATGCATTTTTACTCCGGATTTTGTATCTCGAAAATCAGCCCATTCATATTGATGAAGACACATGGAAAGCGTTGATGAATCAATCAAATGAAGCTTTCTAAGTGCTTTATCTGCCATTTTCGGTCCGAGTATATGATGCAGTTTTTTAATTAAATGATGCAGGATAACCTGGAAAATCTCGGATGGTATCTCCCCGTTTTTTCGGGATAGCTGAGATTTACTAATGCTTTCTATGCCGATCAGTCGCTGGACCGTTTTCTTGCGTTTAATCGTATCGCTTATCCGCTGAAGGTTATCCAGCTGCTTCAACTGAGCATAAATAAACGTGTTCATAAACGTAAGCACATCAAGCTTTTTAACATATTTATCAAGTTGAGTGTGTTCAATCATTTTTTGTATGATTTTTGAATCTAATGGATGAATGTATTCCTTGAATACCGTTTTTATGGTATGATTGTCCATGTGAACTCCTTATAGTTAGGGATTTGGACAGGACTACCATACCCTAATTATAAGGTTTTTTTATGGCTTTTAATAGTAAAAATTAACATTATTCATAATCTTGAAATAATAATTATTGCTTGACTTTAG
>NZ_CANMAB010000201.1:0-1324 GCF_947495635.1 uncultured Virgibacillus sp.
TTTTTCTCTTGACATACTGGTTGTTTTGTTCAGTTTTCAAAGAGCAAATTAGTTTGCTGCTTTTTGCGACAGCAACTATTTCATTATACCAGTTTGATCAACTCAAGTCAATAACTTTTTTCACTTAACTTTTTCGCTGTTCAAATTGGCGACTTTATTAATATATCATACCGACAATTTGTTTGTCAACACTTTTTTAAGTGATGGGCCTGAGTGGACTCGAACCACCGACCTCACGCTTATCAGGCGTGCGCTCTAACCAGCTGAGCTACAGGCCCCTAAAGGTAATGATTGGAGCGGGTGAAGGGAATCGAACCCTCGTCATCAGCTTGGAAGGCTGAGGTTTTACCATTAAACTACACCCGCGTTTATTAATATTTTAATATTTCGTGTCGATGGTCGGGAAGACAGGATTTGAACCTGCGACCCCATGGTCCCAAACCATGTGCTCTACCAAGCTGAGCTACTTCCCGGAAATTATGGCGCGCCCGAGAGGAGTCGAACCCCTAACCTCTTGATCCGTAGTCAAACGCTCTATCCAATTGAGCTACGGGCGCTTCTTAAAAGAATGTTCATTTTTATCATTTGTTTCAATTCACGATGACTGAATCACGCGAACAATTATAGATAATACACTAATATGGTTCTTATTTCAATACCTAAATTAAATTCTTTTAATTCTTATAATTATTTACCTTCATAGCTCATAGGTCATATCTGTAATGTTATGGATAAAACCAATTAAACCGAAAGCCAGAAGACGATTTTTATCATCTATTACTTCTATATTATAGTTAAATTGCAGGACGCAATTTTGAATCTGTGACTTTACTCTTTGAGTGCTTCTTAATTATTTATAGGCACAATTATATGTAACCGTCAATATGTTAGTTTCGTATTTATCTTTCCTGCATGATACATTTTTTAATTGCAAAAAATCATTGAATCGCATAAATCGCTTATTAAAGTAGTATATTAATGGAAGAGTCAGGAGCACAACAACAAGAGCATAGCCATAGTCCAATCAAAACATCTACTCCTGCAAAATATATATTACCAATCAAATAAATCACTAAAATGAGTAACGGCGATATAATATATTTTGTAATGAAAGAATATCGATTGTTTGTCAGCACTTTGACATGCTTTTTTCAGCGACATCTTCTCAATCGCAATAAAAATAAAATTGGAAATATCCAAGCTGCTGACGCCATTAAAAAGATCCTATTACTCAGGATCATAAATAATCCTCCCTCTATATACTTTAATTATCTTCAAAATACTCTTGTTTTCTTAGAATTAATCAAGCACCATTTCATTGAAT
>NZ_CANMAB010000202.1:0-1320 GCF_947495635.1 uncultured Virgibacillus sp.
ATCTCAAAAAAAGTGGTACTTACCAAATTATTGGCGAGTACCACTTTTTATTTTACTGGGTTTTGTCCCAGCCCCTTCATTTTTGAGAAAAATTAAAAACTATGTAACTCGTTATACAGGAGCATCGTCTAATAGTGTAGTAGATTGTCGAAAAAAAATTTGAAAAATCACAGAATACTATTTATAATTATAAAGATGCATTAATTGGATTAAAGGAGTTAATTTATGGACCGTATATTAGTTAGGAAACGGAAAAAAAGAAAGCGTAGGCGCAAGTTCCTTTTAGTTATAATAATACTATTTCTAGCATTACTATCATTCGGAGGATACAAGGCATTTAAAACCTATCAAGCTGCAAGTAATTCTTATGATGACTTAGGAAGAGACAAATCGGATCTCCGGGATAAAGCTGTTTCTATTAACAAAGACCCTGTTTCCATTTTATTAATGGGTGTAGAGGATTACGCTACTAACGGCGATAAAGGTAGAACAGATACATTAATGGTAGCCACGTTCAACCCTAATGATGAAAAACTAAAACTTCTTAGTATTCCTCGGGATACTAAAGTAGATATCATTGGTAAAGGAACTAGAGATAAAATAACCCACGCTCATGCATTTGGTGGAAAGAAAATGACAATTGATACAGTAGAGAATTTTCTTGGGGTACCAATAGATTACTATGCTAAAGTAAACTTCGATGCATTTAAAAATGTTGTAGATATACTTGGCGGTATAACGGTTAATGTCCCATTCGATTTTGAACAAAATAGTGATGATAAAGTTGCTGAGAAACTACAATTCGATGAGGGCGAGATGGAATTAGATGGTAGACACGCATTAGCATATGCTAGAATGCGTAAAGAAGACCCACGTGGCGATATAGGTAGAAACGAAAGACAACAGGAAGTTATCAAAGCTATTATTAAAAAAGCAATGTCAGTTGGAACAGTTACAAAAATTGATGATTTAGCTCAAGAGATGGGCAATAATGTTGAAACAAATATGAGCATTAAAGAAGGGTTAGCTTTCTATAAAGAGTACTCTGACTTTAATGTAAGTAAGATAGACAAAATCGAACTTAAAACGCATGAAGAAAGAATGAATGGAATAAGCTATCAAATAGCTGAGCCACAATCATTAGAAGAAGTAAGAGATGCTTTAAAGGAACATTTAGAGATAGTCCAATCTTCGTCAGAAACTAGTCCATTAAGCGAAACAGCAACAGATGGCAATTAAAAAAGGGCTGGGACATAACTAGCCTGGAGAAGTAAAAAAGAGATTCCAGTTATCAAAAATAGATAGCTGGAATCTTTTTCA
>NZ_CANMAB010000203.1:0-1313 GCF_947495635.1 uncultured Virgibacillus sp.
CCGAAATTAATAAATACCAAGGAGAGGACCCACTATGAATTATAATCAAAATCACAAACTATCGCAAATCACACCAGAAACATTAATTGTAGGAATCGACATCGCTAAAAACAAACACGTGGCACGTGCGCAGGATGACCGAGGGTTTGAATTTGGAAAACGACTGATCTTCGACAATCGCGTTCATGGCTTTGAACAGCTTTTAAACTGGGTCTCCAGACTTCAAAAAGAACACCGTAAAAGTGAATTAATCATCGGTGCAGAGCCAACAGGACACTTTTGGCTGAGCCTTGCTTATTATCTGAAAGCAAAAGATATTAACTTTGTGCTGGTAAACCCTATGCACGTGAAAAAGTCCAAAGAACTCGATGATAACTCACCAACGAAAAATGACACCAAGGATGCGCGTGTCATTGCACAGCTGATAAAAGACGGACGATACTCCGTACCAAATCTTCTCGATGGCATTTATGCCGAACTGCGGGAAGGGATCAAATTACGAGATCAACTCGTCAAACAGCTGATTATCATTGAAGGACGCATTCAAAACCATATTCAGCGATATTTCCCAGAGTTTAATGATGTATTCAAAGACTGGGAAGGCAAGACAGCTTTATTCAGCTTACGTAACTTTCCGTTTCCATCCGACCTCCGAGGCGTGACTCCGGAGGAAGTATTAGCACAATGGAAAACGACAATTAAGCGAGGCGTCGGAATCAAGCGTGCAACTCAGTTCATTGAGAAGGCAAGGAAGAGTGTCGGCATTGAAGTTGGATTGCGTTTCGCAAGAAAAGAAATACACAGTCTCTTAGACCAATACGAGCTCTATCAGAGCCAATTAACCGAACTGGACATGGAAATTACAGATCTCATGAAAGACATTCCAGGCGCCCAGGAAATGATGAATATTAAAGGGCTGGGGCCAATCACCATAGCCACCTTTCTCTCTGAGGTCGGAGACCTCAAAAAATATGACCATCCACAACAGCTGGTCAATATGGCAGGTTTGTCGTTACGAGAACATAGTTCAGGGAAGTTCAAGGGACAAACAAGGATAACAAAACGAGGGCGGAAAAAGCTGAGAAAAGCTTTATATCTGGCCGTTAGGCCATTAGTAGCCAGTAACTCGACGTTCAAGACCCTGCACAGATATTACACGACCCGATCCGTCAACCCGTTGAAGAAACAACAGTCATTGATTGCAATGTGCGGCAAATTACTACGTGTACTGTTTGTGATTGGCAGAAAACAATGTGAATTTGAAGGTAGCAAGCTATTACAAGGTTTAACTCAAATGAAAGAATTGCAGGCAG
>NZ_CANMAB010000204.1:0-1288 GCF_947495635.1 uncultured Virgibacillus sp.
AGACAAAACAAATGCGATAAAGCTCAGCTTCACCTCTTGATTGTCAGGTGTTCTTTGTTTTGTATGACCAAAATCAACCTGCATTTGTTCTCCCATTGGCTGGTCAGGAATAGCTTCATAATTCCGCGGTAGAGTCTCTTTCTCTATTCTATATTCAGTACGTAATTCTCTAACGTAGGCACGAACCGTGCTCTCGCCAATCCCCAGTGATTCATACCTTTCCTGTAACCAATCTTGCACTTGTGCTGCTGACATATCAGGATGTTCTCTCAGCCAGGATAAAATTAACGCTTTGTAAGGATCTAACTTTTTCTCTCTCGTTTTTATACTTTCTACCCATTCAGCCATCTCCGAAGGAGACTTCTGCAGGTTGCGATACACCGTTGATCTTGATACCCCCAACTTTTCCGCCACCTTCGATTTACTAAATCCTTGCTTAATTAACTGTTGAATCTCCATATACATTTCCCACTTATCCACCTTTTCTGCGCCCTCCATTGATGTGTGTATAATCTTAAATATCATACAATGGGAGAGCTATATATTTTACTGGTATATTTGGGTAAATAAGTGTTTCTTCTAATCTAGCGGAAACTGTCTACTTTAGTTTAGCAGTCACAACAACGCAAGCAATTCAAAGAATAGCATGAAAAATGTTTGGATAAACTCTAAAATTGTATCTGACATTCGTATAACTCCTCACTTTTATTAATCAAATAATTTTGATTAATAAATCAATAAAATTTGATTTATTGAGTAGATAAGTAAGACACTTGTTAAAAGATCTTACAACAAGTATCTTCGGTTAAAACAAGCTGTATTTGTTCTTCATTAATTCTATAATAATTCCATGTTCCATGCTTTTCTGAAATCAGTATATTGGCATTTACTAATTTTTTTAGGTGATAAGAAAGTTTAGATTGTTTTAAATCTAATTTTTCTTCTAAATCACAAACACATAAGTTTTTATGAGGACTTTTATTAATTTCGTTTAAAATCTTAAGTCTTATTCGATCAGCTAAGGCGTTAAACATATTCTCATAAAAGTCGAGAGCTTCATCATTGCTTAATTCTTTTACATTTTTAATTCGTTCCATATTTTTCACCTCGCTTATAAATCAATTTTTTTTGATGTATAAAATGTAAATCAAACTTACAAATTTGTCAATACTTAATCCTTAAAGTATTCCTAAAGCTAGTACAAGATTAGCTTTAGGAGCATTCCTGTAAGGGAGAAATTTGAGGGGATATCGAAGCAGAGTCCGGATGCATAAAAAAAGCCCTCTTG
>NZ_CANMAB010000205.1:0-1066 GCF_947495635.1 uncultured Virgibacillus sp.
TGGGATCAGATTCATTTCGCTTATTGTAAGCTATTACTGATTGTTGCCCCATACGGTTTACTTGGACATAAACAGGATCATAATCATAACCAGCATCCATTGTTTGATAACGTAAAGATGAAAGAGATAGACGTTCATGAATGCCCTTCAATAAAGGAATGGCTGCTTTTCCATCATTTAAACTGCCTGAAGAAAACAAAGACTGCAAAATGTATTGACTTGATGTGCCAACTGCTAGATGTCCTTTATAGCCATACCAGAACACATTTTTACCTTCACTGTTTTTCTTTATGCCCCATTTCGGATCTTGAGGAACTTCGTTCCTCAGTTCTGTTAGTGGTACAGGTAACTGAGCTTCAATCTTTTTTTCGTAAAGTGGAAGGCTTGCTTCCTTTTTAGCTTGTTCTTCCAACCATTGTTCTCGTTCTGCCTTTGATTTACGACCACGTTTTTTCGGTTCTGTCTTTGTTTTTTCTTCTTTAGCTGGAGCTTGATCACGTGCTTCAAAATGAGTTGCATCGATTGCAACGGTATCATCGATAATGAAACCTTCTGCAATCGCTTGAAATAAAACTGTCTCTTGTGCTAATTCAAGTGTATTAGAATCACTGAGTTTAGTGATCAATCGAGAATAAGCAGCCTCCGAAGGAGTCTCATCAGATACAAGAAATCCGCAGTTCCATTTGAACAGTGGGTCGTCTTTCAGACGTTTAATCAAGTCTTTAATTGTTGGAATACGTTCAATTATACGAACGCATAATGAGATAATCATTGCGGCATAGTTGAGCTTGACCGGTGCTCCAAGCCTTGATTTCTTGTTCACTTGATATAAGATTGCGTCCACATCTATTTCTGAAATGATTGCTTCATAACGTTGGGTAGGTTCCATTTCCAATAAGTCATAGATGTCAAATAAGCTCTCTTGTCGTATAATAGACATAGGGAGTCCCTCCAGTCTTTTGGTTAGTTTGGTCACTTACCATTATACTAGACTTGGGGAGGTACTCCATTTTTTATGTCTTAAACCCATTGAGCCACAAAGGCTCATAATTATGAAATTCACTAA
>NZ_CANMAB010000206.1:0-957 GCF_947495635.1 uncultured Virgibacillus sp.
TTTCAAACGAATGAAGGGGACCATTTACTTTTTGTGATTCACCATTTAGTGATAGACGGAGTTTCATGGAGAATTCTATTAGAAGATTTCACAGAAGGCTACCATCAAGTTAGTCAAGAAAAAGAGGTAGCCTTCCAGAAAAAGACTAATTCTTTTCGAGATTGGGGTATTTATTTAACAGAACAGCTACATGGAGATGTTCTATTAGAAGAGCTAGAATATTGGAAGCAAATCGGTAGGGCTAAAGGAACGGGGTTACCAGTAGATAAAAAGGATCAGGGGTACTCCAATAAAGCAAAATATTATCGTGATGTGTACATTGAAATAAGTAAAGAGTACACGGAGAATTTACTAAAGAAAACAAATAAAGCCTATAATACAGAGATTAATGACATCTTATTGACTGCTTTAGGGTTGGCTATTCACGATTGGACAGCTGAAAACCAAATTCTTTTAATGCTAGAAGGACATGGGAGAGAAACGCTTGAAGGCGATATAGATATTTCAAGGACAATAGGCTGGTTTACTACGCATTACCCTGTACTACTGGAGTTAGATAAGTCGAATCAAATAGCTGTTGTGATTAAACATGTAAAAGAAATATTAAGACATGTACCTAATAAAGGCATTGGTTATGGAATACTAGAATATTTGGAAAAAGACCGTGATGAGACCTTTAATCACATAAATTCTTCAATAAAGTTTAATTATCTCGGTCAGTTTGATGAAAATACGAAAAATGGATTCTTTAATATGTCCACTTTCTCACATGGAGATTCCATTAGTTTAGAAAGTGAAAGACTATTTGACATTGATATTTCAGGAATGGTCTCCAGTCATCAACTAGAATTTAGATTTTCATACAATAGTAAGAAATATCATGAAAGTACAATGAAGATGGTAGCCGCATCATATAAGAGCTACTTACTACAAATCATTGAACACTGTCAAAAACAA
>NZ_CANMAB010000207.1:0-918 GCF_947495635.1 uncultured Virgibacillus sp.
ATCTCCACTTGCCAACGCAAGGAATAGATAGGATACAAGGTTTGCTCATCCATTTCTTCTTGTGTTATATTGGTAGCAAGAATTTGGATATGATTCTTCTTGTTGGCGGATTGGGTATGCCCCCCTTTCCGTCTTCTTTCTTTTAAATAGGTATCTCTCTGTTTTTGTTGCTCTTCGGTTAATCGTTGTACGACTACACGTGCATGAAATGTATTTTTTCCCTTAACACCTAATTGAATGAACCCATAATCCTGTATCTCTCCTGGAGCTAGATGCATGGCATCTTCTTCAGGCTTTATTTGGATTCTTCGTTGCTTGTCATCCAATGTCCAATAGGTCATATTGGCAGGAACACGAGTAATATAATAGGCTCCTGCTCGATCTATTTTTTTAAAGTGATCTCCTGAGAAATAGCCGAGGTCACGCAAGATAAGGTCCTCTTCTCCTATTGTATCTGCCAATTCTTCAGCTGCATCGTGATCACTGTCTCTTGGTCCATAGAACAACGTATGCAAAAAATTCCCTTGATACAGCTCATATTCTAATTGTATTTTCACTCCATCCCAATAACTCGCGGTGTTCTTTTTTACTTGAAAGGATGTGCCATCCAAGATACGGATCCGAGAAAAAGGATAATCAGATGGAGATGGTAACGATAACATCTGTTGTTTTTCCGCTAACCGCATAAAAACTTGTTTTAAAAAAGCCACTCCTTTCTCGTCTAATCGTTGATGTAAGGCTTGTTTAGATATGGATATTTCTGATTCACGAGAAAGGGAGGCACAGAGCTGTCCTAGCCCCTCCGTACCAACTTTTTCATGTAAGAAGGCACATATACTTAAGAAATCTTCCGGCATTATCTTCTTCAATCGTTGTACAAAACCTGATTCTCGAGCAACATTGCGAAGTTCAGAAATA
>NZ_CANMAB010000208.1:0-878 GCF_947495635.1 uncultured Virgibacillus sp.
AAGGTTCGAGGCTATCGAATCGAACTTGGAGAGATTGAGAGTCGACTGATTAGTCACCCTGCCATTAAGGAAGCTGTCGTGGTGGCAAGAGAAGATGAAATGAATCAAAAATACCTATGTGCTTATATCGTGGCGAAGGATTTCGTGGATAAAGCAGAAGTGAGAACATATGTCAAGGAAGGTTTACCAGATTATATGGTTCCTGCATACTACATGGAACTGCAGACGATTCCATTAACGCATAATGGAAAGGTAAACCGGAAGGCGTTACCGAAGCCCGAAATGCAGTACATTACGAATGCATATGAAGCACCGCAAACTACTACACAGAAGAAGCTGGTAATCATTTGGCAACATGTCCTGGGAGTGGATACGATAGGTATCCATGACAATTTCTTTGATTTAGGTGGTCATTCGTTAAAAGCAACGATGGTTATGGGGGAGATACACAAAGCGTTAGAGATTTCCGTTCCATTAAAAGAAATCTTTAATAGACCGACAATTCAAGAGTTAAGTGACTACATTGAAACGGAAGGGCTGATCAACCCATATGAACAGATAGAGCCATGTGAAGAAAAGGAATACTATCAGACATCTTCTGCGCAAAAACGGATGTACACGGTACAGCAATTGGATCAAGAAAGTACGGCTTATAACATGCCCGCTATTTTTGAATTAGAGGGAGAAGTCAACAGGGAACGTATGGAAGCAACGTTTAGGCAATTAATCGAAAGGCATGAGGTACTACGTACCTCTTACAAAATGGTAGAAGGCGAGATAGCTCAGAAGATTATGTCCCATTTGGATTTCCATCTTCGTGTACGGACAGTGGATGAAACGGATAAGACGGTACTGGTCCAGAATTTTATACGCCCGTT
>NZ_CANMAB010000209.1:0-811 GCF_947495635.1 uncultured Virgibacillus sp.
TTCTCTTTGAATGATATAAAGTAAACGGGAGAAAAACGGAGTAATTCTGAGATAATTTTAATTTATAGAGGGAGGTAGTAGTATTATGAAAAAAAAAACTTTAGAAGGCGTGGATGTAACTTCAGGATTATCAGAAAAAGCATTTGCTGAAAATGCTAATAATGCGAGACAAGGAATCATAGTTGTAGATTTAAATAAAAAATTAGATGACATAGGTTATATTTACTATGATGAACGTTTGGCAGGTACTATTCGTGATAGTATGTATACTCTTTATGACAAACCAACCAGCGTCACTACAAATTTCAATCTTGAAGTTGATCCTAACAGCGTAAGAAGCGACTTCAAATTTGAAGATGTCACCCCGTTGTATTTAGGACATAATGAATTCAACAATACAACAGACACAGAGCAATCGTTTAATACAGTCACCTATACTAAAACAGTAACAGAAACTACTAGTACTTCGATGACAAGAGGATTTTCTATCAATGGAAAAGGAAAAATTTTTAAGTTGCCATTGATTTTAAAAGAAGGTACGGAAGTAACAGGTGTGTTTAACTCTTCTGATACAAAAACTACTACAAATACAGAAACCATAACGTTGACTGCACCAGCACAAAATGTAAAAGTACCAGCTCATAAAAAGTATAAAGCAACTACTTATCTTGAACAACAGAGTTACAAAGGTCCTGTTTACTATAAAGCAGTGGGTAGTAACCTTCGAACAAATATCACTAGCGTTGCATTAAATTATGAAACTAAAGTCAAGCAATAATTATTATTTCAAGATTATGAATAATGTTAATTT
>NZ_CANMAB010000210.1:0-789 GCF_947495635.1 uncultured Virgibacillus sp.
ATTCATTTATGGATACGGTTGCGAAACGGTTTGAAGAGGTAGATTCCGCATACGACTATCTCAATATCATCCGGCAAAACTACCCTCGGTATATTAGAGATCAGCTGCAGATTATTTCAAAGCAGACAAAGGAGAACAATGGGGCAATCTTATCAGCAGCACTAAAAGAATGTGTGAAAAGAAATCTTTATAGTGCGACAGATTTTAGCGATATCGTTTCATACATCAAACGACAACGCCAAGCTGATGATACAATAACCGATAACGCCCGGGCTGTATCATCAATAAATAAGATTTCAGGCTGGCTCATGGATACGGAAGCCCAAAAGAGAACAGTAAATGCCTATACTGAAATATTGGAGGGTGAGTCTAATTGAGTCAGCTGAATCAATTACAAGATTTGATGAAAACCCTCCGCCTAACCGAAACAGCTATCCATCTTCCTACACTCATAAGAGAAGCTGAGCAAAAGGACGCATCCTTTACTCAGTTTCTCCTGGATGTGGCAACCTATGAACAAAAGCGCAGAGAAGAAAAGCTATTAGAGAAACGGTTTAAATGGGCGACGTTCCCGTTTTTCAGCACTCTGGAAGAATACGATTTAAAAGAACAGAAATCATTAAGTTCAAAGAAACTAAATCAGTTGAAGGACTTAACGTGGATGGAGCAGCTATATAATATTATTTTCCTTGGGCCGCCAGGCGTCGGCAAAACCCACCTATCGATTGGGCTGGGCATGGAGGCTCTCAACCAAGGATATAAAGTGATTTTTACTACGATGGGTGATCT
>NZ_CANMAB010000211.1:0-721 GCF_947495635.1 uncultured Virgibacillus sp.
ATGATACAAAAACAACAATCAATAATATTAAGTGCATATTCGGAAATTTATGATCTGGTTGTACCTAAGGATAATGTTTTACGAAAGCTTAATGAGTTAGTAGATTTTTCTTTTATATATGATGAATTAAACGATAAATACTGTCATACAAATGGTAGGAATGCCATTGATCCAATCCGTATGTTTAAATATTTACTTCTAAAAACAATCTATGATTTATCTGATGTGGACATTGTAGAGCGTTCCAAATATGACATGTCCTTTAAATATTTTCTTGGTATGGCTCCAGAAGAATCCGTGATGGAGCCAAGTTCTCTAACCAAGTTCCGTAAATTACGTTTAAAAGACAAAAATTTATTGAATATGTTAATTAATAAATCCGTGGAAATTGCCATCGAAAAGAAAATTATAAAAAGCAATTCTATTATTGTTGACGCCACCCATTCAAAGGCCCGTTATAATCAAAAATCACCAAAGGAAATACTGATGGATCGCTCCAAGAAACTTCGAAAATCTGTTTATGAGATCGATGAATCCATGAAGAAAAAATTCCCATCTAAATCGACAACGAATAAGCTGGAAGATGAAATTGAATATTGTCAAAAACTAATGGATGTGATTAAAAATGAGGAAACGATTTCCGAATATCCGAAAGTTAAAGAGAAATTAAACCTATTAAAAGAAAACGTAAATGATGACATCGAACATTTACGAATCTCTG
>NZ_CANMAB010000212.1:0-715 GCF_947495635.1 uncultured Virgibacillus sp.
ATTTCTTGTCGATCGATTTCCGTTGCCATACAACCGATCGTGGTTTCGGTTGGTCCATAGTGATTCATAAAACAAATCTTATTTTCTGTATCCTTGGCAAAAAAATGTGTTAAATCGTTCCGATTTAATGGTTCTCCACCTAGGATTAGTAAACGAAGTTTTCCTGTTTGCAGGAAGGTATCTAATTCATCGGATTGCATCATCACAGAAAACAGCGAAGGGGTCATTTTAACATACGTACAATGCTTCCCAATGAATGATACTAATTTGTTTGGATCCTTATAGGTGCTCTCAGAAGCGATGTGTAACGTAATCCCGCTCAGTAATGCCGTATAAATGGTTGTATAGCCTAAATCAAACGCATAGGAGGATAATAAAGCCGTTTCATCTGTCGATGTAAGGTTAATTTTTTGGATCATCGCAACTGTGTAATTAATGAGATTCGCATGACTTACCATGACACCTTTTGCTTTTCCAGTCGTTCCAGATGTATACATAACATAGGCTAGATCACGAGATTCATGGTTTATATCCAGATTGGTAGAATCAGCTTGATAAGCGCTTGAGTCTGCAAGATTGACAATCATTCCTGCAAAAGCCGTTTTATTTGCATAGGATGAAGTCGTCACGAGTACGTCCAGTTTGGCATCTTCTATCATATAATTGATTCGATCGATTGGATGTGTTGGATCGATAGGTAAGTAGGCGCCGCCTG
>NZ_CANMAB010000213.1:0-714 GCF_947495635.1 uncultured Virgibacillus sp.
CGAGGAAGAAGCGCGTCCGATTTATGAAAAAGAAATTGTTCATCAGCTTTCTGAATCAGTGGAAGTGTTGTTGAATGAAGCCCCCATCGAACCAAAATGGGGAGTCAAGAAAAACAGTGATGGAAAAAACATCTTCTGGTTTGGCTACAAAGGTCACTTAGCCGTTAGCACAAAAAGCCAGTACATTCTTGCGGGGATGATGACGTCCGGTAGCCTCAATGATGGAAAGGCAGCCATCCCTTTATTAAAGAAAATTGATCGCGATCTTCCGTCTTTATTTACTGCTGGCCTTTTCGATGCCGGTTACGATTATGAACCAATCTATCAACAATTAATCGATCAGGATCTACAAGCTGTCATTCCATATAACCGACGTAACGAAGGAGAGACGGTTGGTTATGACGAGTACTTCGCACCGACTTGTGTCCTAGAGCATTCCTATCGCTACGACAGCTTCGATCCAAAATACAAGACATTGAAATATACACGTCCGAAGGAATGTGCAACGTGCCCATTACAACACGACTCACTTTGTCAAAAGACTTTTAAAATCAGACAATCTACAGATATCCGAAAGTACACCAATCCCGCAAGGGGATCGAAAAAATGGGATGAACTGTACAAAGAACGTACCGCTGTCGAACGTGTTAATGCCTATTTGAAAGAATTCTTTGGACTGAATAATGTCCGTCACCGAACCGGGAAAAAATCAAG
>NZ_CANMAB010000214.1:0-707 GCF_947495635.1 uncultured Virgibacillus sp.
ATAAAAATAATTGCACTATCCGTTTCCTTTTGAATATCCTTCATCAGCTCTAAAATCTGTGCTTGTATCGTCACATCTAATGCCGTTGTTGGCTCATCGGCAATGAGAATCTTTGGATTACAGGCAAGCGATATCGCTACGACCACGCGCTGGCGCATTCCGCCAGAGAACTGGTGAGGATATTGGTTAATCCGTACTTCTGGATTAGGTATACCGACCAATTCCAGTAATTCCATCGCTTTTTTCTTCGCATCCTGTTTAGACATATTCTGATGCTTAATTAAACCTTCAATGATTTGGTTCCCTACCTTCATCGTCGGATTTAACGATGTCATCGGATCTTGGAATACCATCGAAATATCTTTACCACGGAGCTTTTGCATCTCTTTCGTAGATTTGTTAACCAAATCCTCACCTTCAAACAAAATCTCCCCTGATTTGACAAAGCCGTGTGGCTTAGGTAAGAGCTGCATTAACGCCATCGATGTTACCGACTTTCCCGAGCCAGATTCACCAACAATCGCTAATGTCTCCCCCTTTTTCAAATCAAAGTTCACACCTCGAACAGCTTGTACTTCACCGTTGTAGGTGTTAAATGAAACTCTCAAATCCTTTACTTCTAACAATTTACTCATTTAGAAACACCTACCTTCTTATTTATGCATTTTCGGATCAAACGCATCACGTAATCCATCTCCAATTAAGTT
>NZ_CANMAB010000215.1:0-696 GCF_947495635.1 uncultured Virgibacillus sp.
AAAAGGTACGCCGTCACCCATTAACGGGCTTCGACTACTTGTAGGCACACGGTTTCAGGTTCTCTTTCACTCCCCTCCCGGGGTGCTTTTCACCTTTCCCTCACGGTACTGGTTCACTATCGGTCACTAGGGAGTATTTAGCCTTGGGAGATGGTCCTCCCGGATTCCGACGGAATTCCACGTGTTCCGCCGTACTCAGGATCCACTCCGGAGGAAATTCTCTTTCGATTACAGGGCTCTTACCTCCTATGGCGGATCTTTCCAGATCGCTTCATCTAAAGAATTTCTTGGTAACTCCAATGGAGTGTCCTACAACCCCAGAAGGCAAGCCTTCTGGTTTGGGCTAATTCCGTTTCGCTCGCCGCTACTCAGGAAATCGCGTTTGCTTTCTCTTCCTCCGGGTACTGAGATGTTTCAGTTCCCCGGGTATGCCTCCTCTACCCTATGTATTCAGATAGAAGTACTGTTCCATTACGAACAGTGGGTTCCCCCATTCGGAAATTCCCGGATCAACGTCTACTTACGACTCCCCGGGACATATCGGTGTTAGTCCCGTCCTTCATCGGCTCCTAGTGCCAAGGCATCCACCGTGCGCCCTTATTCACTTAACTAGCTTTCTATGAATAAGCGTACTTATTTATCGCCTTAACTTTTGGTTTTCTAGCTTCCGCTCATAGCGATTAGCATGACTTCCTT
>NZ_CANMAB010000216.1:0-659 GCF_947495635.1 uncultured Virgibacillus sp.
GATGTGACGATACAAGCACAGATTTTAGAGCTGATGAAGGATATTCAAAAGGAAACGGATAGTGCAATTATTTTTATTACGCACGACCTTGGTGTTGTAGCTAATATTGCAGACCGAGTGGCGGTGATGTACGCTGGAAAAATTGTCGAAATTGGGACAACAGATGATATTTTCTATAATCCGAAGCACCCATACACATGGGGGCTACTAGGTTCGATGCCAACGCTGGACAGTGATGAAGAGGAATTATTTGCGATTCCTGGAAGTCCACCGGATATGCTGAATCCTCCAAAGGGCGATGCCTTTGCCCCACGTAATGAATTTGCATTAGAAATTGACACCGTCATGGAGCCGCCGATGTTTAAGGTATCTGACACACACTATGCAGCGACATGGCTACTCCATGAGGACGCACCGAAAATCGAGCCGCCAGCATCGGTAAAACGGAGAATGCAGGGATTTGCGAATACCGGTAATAAAGGTGGTGACCGACGATGACGGAAAAATTATTACAGGTGAAGGATTTGAAAAAACATTTCAAAGCAGGTAGAAAAAAGATCATTACAGCCGTTGACGGAATCACTTTCGATATTTATAAAGGGGAGACCTTTGGATTAGTAGGCGAATCTGGCTGTGGAAAGTCGACAACGGGAAGAACA
>NZ_CANMAB010000217.1:0-648 GCF_947495635.1 uncultured Virgibacillus sp.
TGGTAGCCGGATCGACGCAACTGAATGGAGAAGCATTAGAGGATGCGGATATTTGGAATGAAGGAAAGTTAAGGATTAGTGAAGTAGAAGTAAAAGCAGGAGAAACGGCAACGATTATGTTCCAAGTAGAAGTATTAGAAAGTGCGTTAAATACAACGGTAGAGAATATCGCAATGGGCCATGATCCAGAAGATCCGGAGAATCCAATTGAAACGCCACCAACGGAAACAGAAGTGGTTCCAGATGCAGGGGAACTGGTAGCGGATAAGGCAGTCTACGATGCGGAAGGAACATCGATAGACGGAGAGGAAGTAGCTGTTGGTGATGAGCTGACGTATACGATAACGACAGAAAATATTGGAGGTCCTACGACGATTGTCAATAATGTAACGGTCGTAGACGATATACCAGCCGGATTAAGCTATGTACCAGGTACTTTAACGGTGAATGGTGAGTCATATGCGGACAGTTATGTAAGTGGACAAGTGGTTACGATCGATGACATCGGCAGCCTGGTTGGAGGAGATCGTGTAGAAGTAAGCTTCAGTGTGGTAGTGACAGAAGAAGCAAAGGGAACTGTGACGAATATTGCGACGGTCACAGGAGAAGTGCCAGGAGAGGATCCAGAAGATCCAAATGAACCAGAAA
>NZ_CANMAB010000218.1:0-647 GCF_947495635.1 uncultured Virgibacillus sp.
TCCTTAGAGGAGGCACCGTTATTCCGAGCGGAAATCATGAAAAGCCAAGGAACTAATTACCTACTTATTGATATGCATCATATTATCTCAGATGGTGTCTCGATGAGTATCTTGGTTCAGGAATTCGCGAAGCTCTATAATGGCGACAAATTGGACCCACTCCGTATTCAATACAAGGATTATGCGGAATGGGAACAACACTATTTACAATCTGGACAAATGAAGAAGCAAGCACGATATTGGAAGGAACAATTCCAGGATGAGGTGCCAGTCCTTCAATTGCCATATGATTTTGAACGTCCAGCGTTTCAACGATTCGAAGGAGATAGCATTTCGTTCACGATAGACGAAGCAACAACGAAACAGCTACAGGAACTAGCGAAACAAGAAGATGTAACGATGCATATGGTTTTATTGTCTGCCTTTACCATTCAACTAGCGAGATATAGTGGTCAAGAAGACATTGTTGTCGGGGTACCGATTGCCGGAAGGCCACATGCCGATCTTCAAAATATCATGGGGATGTTCGTTAATACGTTAGCGATGCGACATCGACCAAATAAGCATAAAACATTTAGTGAATTTTTGAAGGAAGTGAAAGAAAACTCATTGCAAGCTTATGACAATCAGAACTATCAGCTTGAAGA
>NZ_CANMAB010000219.1:0-641 GCF_947495635.1 uncultured Virgibacillus sp.
TTTCCTTATTTGACAAGTGGTTACGAATGAATTTTAACACCACCGTCTGCCATTGCTTTCGAAGCATCGTAAACGGTATATAGTCGTACGCTTTCCATTCTCCTTTTTTCGTAACTCCTCCCATTGTCACTAACATATGAACATGGGGATTGAAATTCACTCTTGACCCAAATGTATGTAATCCGGCAATTATCCCCGGTTTCACTTTTGCCTTCTTTCGAAAATAACCCGTGATTAGCTTCGCAGCTTCATCCATAAGGGGTTTCAAAAGCTCTCGATGCCATAGAAATATAGCCCGTAATTTTTCATCTATCGTAAAGATTACATGCCGATGGTTCACTTGTACTATATCTTCTGTAAGGACGCGACTCCATTCTTCACTTTCTCCTACAGAACACGTTGTACAAAAACGTCCTTTACATCGAAAAGGGACATGTCGAACGTCATGGCATCCTTCACAAACATAGAGTTTGAATCCATTTTTGGGATCTCCACAGTCACGAAATTTTTCCACCTCTTTAATGACAATTGGACGAATTCGCTCTCCATGTTTCTTCTTAAATGCTTCCCAATGTTGATGTTTATCAAAAAAGATTCGTTTCAAGATGTTTTTTTCCATATACTTAAAATACCACAGTAAG
>NZ_CANMAB010000220.1:0-630 GCF_947495635.1 uncultured Virgibacillus sp.
TCAGTTGTCATACTGATTTGGGATACAGGGATTTCCTGGTTTTGAATCACGGATTGAATGATTTCGATGAAATGGTTTTTTAATCTGTTTACCATTTCTTGATCGTAAGCATTAGAGTTATAAGAGAATCGAACGGTTAGTGTATCACTCGGTATAACCATAGCTGCCAATTCATAGTTGTTTTCCTCATAATATGTAATATTTTCTAATTCAAAGCCTAATGAATGATCGAAGCTCATTAGCTCATGATCAACATAATAGTTTTGAAAAACAATTATGTGATTGACTAAATTCCGTTTGACCTCAGATAAAGATTGAATATCTGCCAGTGGATAATAATCATATCTTGCCGATTCTAATGAATCTTTCTGCATTTGTTTAACAACATCAATAAATGTATGATTAACTTCTTGTTTCACTCGTACTGGTACTGTGTTTATGAATAATCCTACCATTTCCTCAATACCTTCTACTTCTGCATTCCTTCCGGAAACGACCGAGCCAAATACGACATCATCTAAGTTTGTATTCTTTTGGAGTAGGATTCCCCATACCGTTTGGATGACGTTGTTTAAGGTTACTTGATGATGTTTACTAATTCGTTTTAAAGCTTCGGTCATTTTTGGATCA
>NZ_CANMAB010000221.1:0-623 GCF_947495635.1 uncultured Virgibacillus sp.
CCGTTTGGATGACGTTGTTTAAGGTTACTTGATGATGTTTACTAATTCGTTTTAAAGCTTCGGTCATTTTTGGATCAATCGTAAATTCTAAGCGCTCTTTCGTAAAGGCTTCACTTCGTTTCTCTTTACCAGGTAACTTCGCCTGATTCGTATATCCTTCCACATACTGTTGCCAGAACTGCTTTGCCTTATTTTTTGGCTGTTTCTGTAGCCACTTAATATATTCCACATATGGCGTGGTGTCTGGTAACTGTACCGCTGTCCCATTGCTTAAATAGCTATAAATGGTGAAAAAATCTTTCATAATTAACCCGTTACACCAGCCATCCATCAGAATATGATGGGAGCTCCAAATCATTTTATATTCCTCTGCATTCAGCTTTAAAACAGCTAGTCGTATCAGAATATCTTGACTAAGACTAAAGCCTTTTTGCCTATCGGCAACTTCAAACTTTTCCACATAGGCTGTTCTTTCGTTTTCGCTAAGCGTACTAAGGTCTTCATAATGAATCATAGGCTTACGTGTTTTCAAGATGACTTGTTTTGGTGATTGAACATTCTCATGGACGATTACACTTCGTAAAATTTCGTACCGTTCGATTAGTTTTATAAAGCTTTGTTCG
>NZ_CANMAB010000222.1:0-618 GCF_947495635.1 uncultured Virgibacillus sp.
GATGCCTTTTGTCCGATCGCGCGAATGGCTTCTATCCTTCACTAATTGGCCTTTTCCTTCAGGAATAGTGTGTTTTGCAATCAATTCTCCTGTATCGGTAATATAGATGAATAGTTGTTTGTCTTCCGTTTCCTTGATACCGACGGTATCATATTTATGGAATGTTCCTAGTGGAAGAGAATACCGATTCGACAAATAACGAATTGTATTGTCCTTATGGACGCTTCTTGTTATACTATTTTCATAATTGTTTTTGATAGTTAATTTTTCTGCGACTGGTCTTAAGTGTTGCTTTTCCAAGGAGAACACTTCGACCGGTCTTTTTTTTGTTGTGTTATGGATTTTATAGTTCCCTGTTCGGTTTAGCCACTGCCAACCCTGTTCATTCCAGGAATCAATGTTGTGAAACACTCTATGTCTCGCAAAGTTATGCTTGATAAAGCCAACCACATTTTCAATTTTCCCTTTACTTTCTGGGTCAGCTTTTCTACAAACCCTAAGGTTTAAACGCCTGGTTTCCTTATAATGTTGAAACTCTTTCGTTAAGATAAGATCCCCGCCATTTTCACTGACCACGATTAAATTATCCTGATCATAAACGATTTCTCTTGGGATTCC
>NZ_CANMAB010000223.1:0-602 GCF_947495635.1 uncultured Virgibacillus sp.
TTATGTTTAAACATTATACCATGAATCAAGTCGTTTTGCCTTTAGATTTTGAAATGAAATTACAAGAAAATGATATCGCCTATGCAGTTAACCATATTGTAGAACATATCCCAGAAGAATCATTTGTGGGATTTTTGCGCGAAACAGGTTGTCCTGCATACCATCCTCGAATGATGATGAAGATTATCTTATGTGCCTATACACAGTCTGTTTTTTCTGGCAGAAAAATAGAGGGATTAATCAAAGACAGTGTACGTATGATGTGGTTAGCACAAGGCTATGAACCAAGTTATCGTACCATTAATCGTTTTCGTGTTCATTCCGAAGTAAAAGAATTATTACGTCAGTGTTTTGTCTTATTTCGTTGTCAACTTGTTGAAGAGAAGGCGATTGAAGAAGAGGCTATTTTTATTGATGGTACGAAAATAGAGGCAAATGCCAATAAGTTTACCTTTGTATGGAAAAAATCCATTGAAAAATACAGCACCGATTTAATAGAGAAGTCGAATCAAATGTATGAGGAATTACTGGAAAAAGAAATTATTCCTGAAATAGAAAGGGAAAGTTCCGATGAACTTTCAAAGGAAGAACTCAGTGAAGTG
>NZ_CANMAB010000224.1:0-569 GCF_947495635.1 uncultured Virgibacillus sp.
ATCGAAAAACCATATTTGGGCAGTAAAGTGTTTCAAATTAATAAGCAGAAATTGTGTCATTTTACTTGACGGTCACAGTACTTTGAAAATTTTCTGATCCGGGTTTTTATATAGGGGTAATTATACTATTTATTAGCATATTTATTGAGAGTTCAACCGATTATCTAATGATACTTGGAATTTTATGCATGGTGTTTTTTAATGATCTATTAAAGTCAATTAAACAGCTATTCGACATAAATAAAAGCGCTGAATGTTTTATATTAACAACAAGGAACAAAACCGTTATTTTGAGTCTAAATAACGGTTTTCTGGTTGATTTGATAACATTATTTTTAAAATTTTGATTTTTTGTTGAACCAAACTTCTCTTTAGTTAATCGTATCCTTTAAGATAAACATATATCTAATGAAAAACTAATAAACACGATAAAAATGAAGTAATATGGTTTTGAACACGGGAATTAACATTAAATTTTTGGATGGTACAAAATTGACTCAATTTCATAATTACTTTTTTAATAAAATCAAAGAGCTGCAGAATTCTCAAAAATATTTTTTAAAATTAAT
>NZ_CANMAB010000225.1:0-565 GCF_947495635.1 uncultured Virgibacillus sp.
TCAAAAAAAGTGGTACTTACCAAATTATTGGCGAGTACCACTTTTTATTTTACTGGGTTTTGTCCCAGCCCCTTTTTCATAGTCTAGGAAATGATTAAATTAGTCCATATGGTTAAATAGGGTATGAGCCGCGTTTAGCGCAAGCACACCGTGATTCCTTTATCACCGTTGACTCGCTCCATTCGCTATGTTTCTAATCGGACGCTTGCGCTTTTGTTAGGAAGAAGCTGATTGCTACCTTCTGCGGACGGTGCCTGTGAGACCCCTCGTGGCTTCACTCTTGTGAAGTCACACCCGCACACACTTTTAAGGCAGGAGTCGTCGACTTTCGTTTCCAACTATGGAAGGGTTATGAAACATGCAGGGTAGGTTCACCTTACATGCAACCGACGGCAAAAATCCCATAATTTCAGGTTTGTTTTTTTAAAAGTTAAGAAAGTATAAAATCAGTGCAATGACTGCGTTAAGCCAGGTAGTTATTTTGAAATGTTGATGTATATTGGCAATGCTCCGACTAATTACTTCGCTTTCCGCGGGCACGGCCTCAACTAACTTTGCAAAGAAG
>NZ_CANMAB010000226.1:0-553 GCF_947495635.1 uncultured Virgibacillus sp.
GAAAAGAATTCAACCAAGATTACAACAGGCTTTTTCTAATAATGGGGAAGGCTTCTATGTGTATGCCCCAAAACAAAGAGGAAAGGTGAAGGACCAACTGCGTTATATTGGCCGCTATATTCGTCGACCAGCGATTGGGAACAATCGTATCGAGGAATATGATGGTCAACATGTGACATTCAAATATATGGATAAAGTAGACGGTAAAGAAAAACATGAGACCGTAACGGTAGAAGAATTTATTATTCGATTAATACGTCATATTCCTAATGAACAGTTCAAGACAATTCGTCACTATGGGGTGTATTCTAGAAGGAGTAAGAGCTTAAGCAAAAAGCTATTAGCTACATGGCAACAAGGTACAAGGAAATGGATAGTAAAAGTGAAGAAGACATTACGCCGCCAAACCTGGAGAGAGCGTATTATTTCTAGTGGTCAAAAAGATCCCCTTGTGTGCTCGCATTGCGACAATTACTATGAATACAAGGGAGAAGTGTGTCTAGAGAATGGGAAATTAGAAATAAAGATTGCATTAACAAAAGAAGCAAGGAAT
>NZ_CANMAB010000227.1:0-547 GCF_947495635.1 uncultured Virgibacillus sp.
CGCTTTTTCGGTGTTGTCCTTTCTTTCTTATCGGATGTATGAGCGCGATCTCTTGCCTCGAAATGAGTAGCGTCAATAGCGATGTTTTCTTCGCCGATATGCCCTTCATCGATGGCAAGAAAAATAAGCTCATCATGGATATGTTCCATCTCATCTGATTCACTGATGATAGTAACCATTCTTGAATAAGAAGCTTCAGATGGAATTTGGTCAGAGTGAAGAAATCCACAGTCATATCGAAAAATAGGATCACGTTTTAAACGCCTAATCAGGTCTTTGATTGTTACAATTCGCTCCACCACACGAGCGATTAATGAGTAGATCATGGCACCGTAATTCAGTTCTCTTGGGGCACCAACTTTATTAGGTTTATCAAATAAATTCAAGATAGGATCCAAATTGATTGTTGAAAAAACAGCTTCAAAATGATGGGTAGGTTCCATCTCATATAATTCGTGTATGTCAAACAAGCTTTGTTGTCGTATAATAGACATAGGGGCATCTCACCTCTCTGTTTATGTTTGTGTGGTAACTAACATTATACAGG
>NZ_CANMAB010000228.1:0-509 GCF_947495635.1 uncultured Virgibacillus sp.
TTTACGGACGCACTAATGGGAATAAAAGCGCTTCTTGTAGGTGGTGAAGAACTTTCGAAATCATTATGGGAGGAGTTGCAGGGATATCCTTTTACCGTATTTAACATGTATGGACCAACGGAAACGACAATCTGGTCAACTGTTAAGAAGCTGGAATCAACCGACCGTATTACAATCGGAAAACCAATTCAAAACACCGAGCTGTATCTTATGGATTCAAATAGGAAGTTAGTGCCAATAGGAGTGCATGGTGAGCTTTGTATCGGTGGAGATGGTGTAGCACGAGGATACTTTAATCGCGAGGCATTAACGAAGGAACGATTTATCGACCATCCATTTAAACCGGGGGAACGCTTATATAGAACTGGGGATTTAGCGAGGTGGCTTCCCAATGGAGAATTGGAGTATTTAGGAAGAATGGACAACCAAGTTAAGGTTCGAGGCTATCGAATCGAACTTGGAGAGATTGAGAGTCGACTGATTAGTCACCCTGCCATTAAGGAAGCTGT
>NZ_CANMAB010000229.1:0-486 GCF_947495635.1 uncultured Virgibacillus sp.
TGGATTCGATAAACACTTTGCACCTACCTGTTTTCGAGAACATTCTTATCGTTATGATAGCTTTGATACCAAATATGAAACCTTGAAATACACACGACCATGTAAGGATTGTCCGCTAGCAACCGAAGGTCTATGTCAAAAGATTTACAAGGTGAAAATAACTACCAACCTTCGAAGATATACAGCACCTGCACGAGGGTCAAAAGCATGGAAATCCATTTTTAAACGGCGTACTGCTGTAGAACGTGTGAATGCTTATCTCAAGGAATATTATCAACTAGACAATATCCGTTACCGTACTGGAAAACGAGCGAAGGTTCATTTTGACATCGTAACGCTTATTTATAATGCATCAAAACTAGCCAGTGATCGTATTAATTCAATGCTTCATCAAAATATAGCTGCTTAGATTAATTTTAAAAAATATTTTTGAGAATTCTGCAGCTCTTTGATTTTATTAAAAAAGTAATTATGAAATTGAGTCAA
>NZ_CANMAB010000230.1:0-481 GCF_947495635.1 uncultured Virgibacillus sp.
CTTTCGATATTTATAAAGGGGAGACCTTTGGATTAGTAGGCGAATCTGGCTGTGGAAAGTCGACAACGGGAAGAACAATCATTCGTTTATATGAGGCCACAAGTGGTCAAGTACTGTTTAATAACGAGGATGTACATGGGAAGAAGTCGAAGAAGGATCTGCTTAAATTTAATCGAAAAATGCAGATGATTTTTCAGGATCCATCCTCATCGTTAAATCCGCGTATGACAGTCATGGATATTATAGCGGAAGGCTTGGATGTCCATCATCTCGTAAATAACGAGGCAGAACGGAAGGCGAGAGTAGAAGAATTACTACAGGTGGTAGGCTTGAATAAAGAGCATGCGAGCCGCTTTCCTCATGAGTTTAGTGGTGGGCAGCGTCAACGGATTGGTATCGCGCGAGCACTTGCCGTAGAGCCAGAATTAATTATTGCCGATGAGCCCATTTCGGCACTGGATGTTTCTATTCAAGCACAGGT
>NZ_CANMAB010000231.1:0-480 GCF_947495635.1 uncultured Virgibacillus sp.
ATAATCGAGAATTAACCGAAGCGAAGTTTCTTGATAATCCTTTTGAGCCAGGAGAGCGGATGTATCGTACTGGAGATCTTGCCCGATTCTTGCCAGATGGGAGAATTGAATTTTTAGGACGAATCGATAACCAAGTGAAAATCCGAGGCTATCGTGTTGAGCTAGGCGAAATTGAGCATCAATTGCGAAAGCAACCACAGGTATCAGAAGCCACAGTATTCGTTAAAAATGAGGCAGACGAAAAATTATTAGTAGCCTATTTCGTAGGGGAACAGGAGCTCGACATCGCTTCTATTCGAGATGGAATGAAGGAAGGACTACCGCATTATATGATTCCAACTTATTTCGTCCAAGTAGAGAAGATGCCATTGACGAGGAATGGGAAACTGAATAAATATGCGTTACCAGAACCAGCTGAACAGCATCTTGTCACGAATGATTATGTAGCCCCACGAACCAGTACAGAACGAACTCTCGCAG
>NZ_CANMAB010000232.1:0-470 GCF_947495635.1 uncultured Virgibacillus sp.
GCCTGCTCCTCAAATAATGTATGAAGTGATTTATCTTTCGGATAATCCGCGTTTGTTTGGTTAAACTCCTGCAGGAGTTTCTGACTGTCTAATTCGGTTAAAATATTGATATCTGCAACTTCTACTTCAACTGTCTCGATAATAGTTTGTAGAATTTTAGTGAATTGATTTTTAAATTTGATAACACTTGTTTTATCATACAGCTCTTTATTATAAGAAAACGTAATTTCTAATACATCTTTAGGTAAAACCATTACGTCAAAATCATAATTCGTTTGTTCATAGACGTTTGATTCACTAATTTTAAAGCCTACATCTTCTACTACATCATAGACTTGATCATCGGAATAATAATTTTGGAAAATAATGATATGATGAACTAATTCTTGATTCACCTCAGATAAAGATTGAATATCTGCCAGTGGATAATAATCATATCTTGCCGATTCTAATGAATCTTTCTGCATTTG
>NZ_CANMAB010000233.1:0-461 GCF_947495635.1 uncultured Virgibacillus sp.
AACTCCTCCCATAATGATTTCGAAAGTTCTTCACCACCTACAAGAAGCGCTTTTATTCCCATTAGTGCGTCCGTAAAGGAATCATTCTCCAGCAACATCTTGACCCGCGTCGGCGTACTCTGCATGACATCAACCTGATGTTTCGTCATTACCTTCGCTAGCTTTTCGCCTTCTCTCGTCTCTTCCTCCTTGGCCATCACAACCGTTAATCCTTGCGTTAGCGGTACAAACGTTTCTAAACCAAAGATATCGAAAGATACCGTGGTTAAACAGAGAATCCGTTCATAGCTTCCTAGATTGGTTTCGTGCATAACACCATAGATGAAGTTAGTCACCTGTTGATGCTCAACCATCACTCCTTTTGGAGTTCCAGTGGAACCAGATGTATAAATTACATACGCCAATTGATGACAGTCGATAGCAAGATCTAGATTTGTGGATAGACCTTGATAGAAATCTTC
>NZ_CANMAB010000234.1:0-413 GCF_947495635.1 uncultured Virgibacillus sp.
GTCTTAAACATTGCGTATAAAGTACATTTCCGTGCCGCGTAAGTAAAAGTGTAAAAAAGAAAAACAAGTACCCATAAGAGAATACGGATTAAACTGGAAAAATATGTTTATATTTTCATTGCACCGTACTTCTTTTTTATTAGCTTGACGGCTATGGGGCACGGCCACAGCTAACTCGGTAAAGAAAAACACGTTGCCAAGTGGATCTTCGGTCTCGTGCTGTTCCCGCCGGAGTCTCGCTTATTTCAGGTGCTAAATGAATGATTCTGTGCAAAAAACGAACATTTCAACTAACCTCAGGTACCGACCCCCTGAAGTTAGAGTAAAAAATGTAATTTCAGGGGGTGTTTTTGTGGCTAAATATAGTGAAGAATTTAAAGTGAAGGTTGTCACCGAGAATATAGATGGAAATC
>NZ_CANMAB010000235.1:0-404 GCF_947495635.1 uncultured Virgibacillus sp.
TCTGTACATCGCTAAACATTCGCTTCCGCTTTTAGTTTGATGTCGTTGTTACTCTTATTTAGTTTTCAAGGTACAAAAATGGAGCCTAGCGGGATCGAACCGCTGACCTCCTGCGTGCAAGGCAGGCGCTCTCCCAGCTGAGCTAAGGCCCCGTGTGTTTATATATAATAGATGGTGGGCCTGAGTGGACTCGAACCACCGACCTCACGCTTATCAGGCGTGCGCTCTAACCAGCTGAGCTACAGGCCCATCTAACTATGTAGTAGAGAATTGATCTCTCAAAACTGAACCAAACAACCAAGTATGTCCTTACAAACCATTCGTAAAGAATGGTTCGCGTTCCGTAATTATCCTTAGAAAGGAGGTGATCCAGCCGCACCTTCCGATACGGCTACCTTGTTACG
>NZ_CANMAB010000236.1:0-397 GCF_947495635.1 uncultured Virgibacillus sp.
CTTCACTATATTTAGCCACAAAAACACCCCCTGAAATTAGATTTTTTACTCTAACTTCAGGGGGTCGGTACCTAATTAGTTAAAATTAATTATCGTTCGTTTTTTGATTGGAATCATTCATTTAGCACCTGAAATAAGCGAGACTCCGGCGTGAACAGCACGAGCCCGAAGATCCACTTGGTAACGGGTAACGTATTTTTCTTTACCAAGTTAGCTGAGGCCGTGCCCCATAGCCGTCAAGCTAATAAAAAAGAAGTATGGTGCAATGAAAATATAAACATATTTTTCCAGTTTAGTCCGTATTCTCTTATGGGTACTTGTTTTCTTTTTTACACTTTTACTTACGCGGCACGGAAATGTACTTTATACGCAATGTTTAAGACATCAAAAGGACTTT
>NZ_CANMAB010000237.1:0-362 GCF_947495635.1 uncultured Virgibacillus sp.
TGTAATACCTCACTATAATTTTGTTCACTACCATAACCGGCGTCAGCGACAATATACTTGGGTAACTTGAAGTACCTTTCTTCAATATTATTGAGAAAAGGAATAAACGTGCGAGTATCCGTAGGATTTGGAAATACATCATAAGCTAATGTGTACTGGCCTTCGGTCGCAATTTGTACATTATAACCCGCCTTAAGTTGGCCATTTTTCATATAGTCATCTTTCATTCTCATAAAAGTGGCATCATGATCCGTCTTAGAATAACTATTGCGGTTGCCAAAGATCTCCATATCATTTTGATATTTCTGTTTACGAATTACATAGTCTTGGAATTGTTTACGGTATTGCTTGGGTTCTTTTCG
>NZ_CANMAB010000238.1:0-360 GCF_947495635.1 uncultured Virgibacillus sp.
TGATGGCTATCTGTAAAGTTGTGTTCAAAAAACATCTTTTGAATTGGAATTAGCGGTGCTTCTCCAATCACTTCTTCTTGACTTACTTTACTTTCAAAAGAGATAAGCTGCTCACGAATGGAATGAATCGTTCCATTTTTAAATAATTCATTCATAGCTAATTTAAAGCCATGTTTTTGTACACCGGAGACTATTCTGATTGCTTTAATGGAATCTCCACCTAAATCAAAAAAGTTATCATGGATTCCGACTTTGTCTATGCCTAATACCTCTGACCAAATTACTGCGAGAGTTCGTTCTGTACTGGTTCGTGGGGCTACATAATCATTCGTGACAAGATGCTGTTCAGCTGGTTCTGGT
>NZ_CANMAB010000239.1:0-357 GCF_947495635.1 uncultured Virgibacillus sp.
ATTGATGTTTTTTAAACCACAGGCTCTGCCTGTGTGAGAATTAAACTTGTAGAGTTGTAACAGAAAAATCTCCTTTCGATATAATAGAGTTGGCCGTCAAACCGACTCTATATATAGAAAGGAGATCTACTCATGTCGAGTGACAATAGTTTATCACACACCCGATGGAATTGTAAGTATCATATAGTCTTTATACCCAAGTACAGAAGGAAAGAAATTTATGGCAAGTTCAGAAGAGACATCGGGGTGATCTTAAGACGTTTATGTGAGATGAAAGATGTAGAAATTATTGAGGCTCATGCCATGACTGACCACATCCATATGCTGGTTAAAATACCACCAAAAATGTCAGTGTCT
>NZ_CANMAB010000240.1:0-354 GCF_947495635.1 uncultured Virgibacillus sp.
GCGGTCCGGACGGGACTCGAACCCGCGACCTCCTGCGTGACAGGCAGGCATTCTAACCAACTGAACTACCGGACCAATTTATTCAACTATAATAATGTTATTCAGTGTAGTTAGATGAAACGTTTTGGTTACATTTTACAGTACTATTGATATTCAATTAACCAATATAGTTAATAATGTAATTTGGTTGCGGGAGCAGGATTTGAACCTGCGACCTTTGGGTTATGAGCCCAACGAGCTACCAGACTGCTCCATCCCGCGATATGATTATAACTTGGCCTGGCGGCGTCCTACTCTTGCAGGGGCAAAGCCCCAACTACCATCGGCGCTGGAGAGCTTAACTTCTGTGTTCGG
>NZ_CANMAB010000241.1:0-312 GCF_947495635.1 uncultured Virgibacillus sp.
TGTTGAAGAGAAGGCGATTGAAGAAGAGGCTATTTTTATTGATGGTACGAAAATAGAGGCAAATGCCAATAAGTTTACCTTTGTATGGAAAAAATCCATTGAAAAATACAGCACCGATTTAATAGAGAAGTCGAATCAAATGTATGAGGAATTACTGGAAAAAGAAATTATTCCTGAAATAGAAAGGGAAAGTTCCGATGAACTTTCAAAGGAAGAACTCAGTGAAGTGGTTAAAAAGCTAGATGAAAAAGTAGAAAAATATGATAAAGCAATCGAAGAAAGCAAAGAAGCAAAAGAACGCAAACAACTTCG
>NZ_CANMAB010000242.1:0-303 GCF_947495635.1 uncultured Virgibacillus sp.
TTCCACAGTAGCTCAGTGGTAGAGCTATCGGCTGTTAACCGATCGGTCGTAGGTTCGAATCCTACCTGTGGAGCCATTTTATGCTTCCATAGCTCAGTCGGTAGAGCACCACCATGGTAAGGTGGGGGTCAGCGGTTCAAGTCCGCTTGGAAGCTTTCCTATAAACCTTGATATGCAAGGGAGCTAAATAAAGAACACCACTTTTTTATTAGTGGTGTTCTTATTTAAAGTTAAGAAAGTATAAAATCAGTGCAATGACTGTGTTAAGCCAAGTAGTTATTTTGAAATGTTTGATGTATATTG
>NZ_CANMAB010000243.1:0-301 GCF_947495635.1 uncultured Virgibacillus sp.
AGGGAGTCGAACCCCCACGTCCGAAGACACTAGATCCTAAGTCTAGCGCGTCTGCCAGTTCCGCCACACCCGCAAAATTATATTATTATGGTGAGCCATGGAGGATTCGAACCTCCGACCCTCTGATTAAAAGTCAGATGCTCTACCGACTGAGCTAATGGCTCATAAATTTTTAATTCTAGAAGTTCTAGCGAACTAATAACTCGTACATAATTAACAAGTATAAAATGGTGCCGGCCAGAGGACTTGAACCCCCAACCTACTGATTACAAGTCAGTTGCTCTACCAGTTGAGCTAGGCC
>NZ_CANMAB010000244.1:0-300 GCF_947495635.1 uncultured Virgibacillus sp.
ATTTGTTTTATGAATCACTATGGACCAACCGAAACCACGATCGGTTGTATGGCAACGGAAATCGATCGACAAGAAATGATAGAGCATGGAGTCATGAATATAATCGGAAAACCATTAGCAAATGTCAAAGCCTATATGTTGGACCCACAACAAAACCTTTGCCCAATCGGAGTAAAAGGGGAGCTGTATGTGAGTGGGGCAGGAGTAGCACAAGGATATTTGTATAATCGAGAATTAACCGAAGCGAAGTTTCTTGATAATCCTTTTGAGCCAGGAGAGCGGATGTATCGTACTGGAGAT
>NZ_CANMAB010000245.1:0-273 GCF_947495635.1 uncultured Virgibacillus sp.
GACATGGCTACTCCATGAGGACGCACCGAAAATCGAGCCGCCAGCATCGGTAAAACGGAGAATGCAGGGATTTGCGAGTACGGCTAGTAAGGACGGTGAAGCTTGATGGAGCAAGAAAAATTACTAGAAGTAAAAAACCTAAAGAAACATTTTAGAGCTGGGCGGAAGAAAATCATTACGGCTGTCGATGGTATCTCTTTCGATATTTATAAAGGGGAGACCTTTGGATTAGTAGGCGAATCTGGCTGTGGAAAGTCGACAACGGGAAGAACA
>NZ_CANMAB010000246.1:0-265 GCF_947495635.1 uncultured Virgibacillus sp.
ACGTTAACAAGTGGGCCGTTTTCAATATCTAGCCCACGCTGAATCATTTGACTACATACTTCTATTTCTCTCTGATGGTCTTCTACAGAACGATAATTAAATACTTGAAAATCGAACAGCTTATCTTCCGTACTCTTTCGAATGATTTGTTTTACGCCGTCCGGATCAAATTGGTATACCATTCGTAAGGCATCATGATGCTTGGTGATTGCCGTTAAAACTTCCCTGACGATATCTTCCTGAAAGCCTTCTTTACGATGAATCA
>NZ_CANMAB010000247.1:0-261 GCF_947495635.1 uncultured Virgibacillus sp.
AAGAAGAAACGGGAGAAATCTATGGAAAACGTAAAATAGATGTAGAACCTGTCTTCGGATTTTTGAAGGCTAATTTGCGTTTCACTCGTATGTCAGTGAGAGGCAAATCGAAAGTGGAAAATGAATTAGGATTCGCCTTTATGGCGGTGAATTTAAGAAAGTACACCGCCTTCAGGCAAAATACAAGCCTAAATTATAACAAAAAAGATTCCAGCTATCATTTTTTGATAACTGGAATCTTTTTTAACTTCATAAGGGCTA
>NZ_CANMAB010000248.1:0-261 GCF_947495635.1 uncultured Virgibacillus sp.
TTGGTGACCCGTACGGGATTCGAACCCGTGTTACCGCCGTGAAAGGGCGGTGTCTTAACCACTTGACCAACGGGCCAGTATTATTAGAATAGTGGCGGAGAGCGAGGGATTCGAACCCTCGAGGCCGCGGTAACGGCCTACACGATTTCCAATCGTGCTCCTTCGGCCACTCGGACAGCTCTCCATTGGCTCCACAGGTAGGATTCGAACCTACGACCGATCGGTTAACAGCCGATAGCTCTACCACTGAGCTACTGTGGA
>NZ_CANMAB010000249.1:0-260 GCF_947495635.1 uncultured Virgibacillus sp.
GGCTCCACAGGTAGGATTCGAACCTACGACCGATCGGTTAACAGCCGATAGCTCTACCACTGAGCTACTGTGGAATAGGATAGATCAATAATTAAGCTAGGTACACAGTATTACCTTTTATCATACCATAAAAAATATACATGTAAATATAGTAATAGTATTACTTATAAATAAGTATAAAAAAATGCCTGGCGGCGTCCTACTCTTGCAGGGGCAAAGCCCCAACTACCATCGGCGCTGGAGAGCTTAACTTCTGTGTT
>NZ_CANMAB010000250.1:0-251 GCF_947495635.1 uncultured Virgibacillus sp.
GGCAAAGCCCCAACTACCATCGGCGCTGGAGAGCTTAACTTCTGTGTTCGGCATGGGAACAGGTGTGACCTCTCCGCCATTGCTACCAGACATTTCTTAATTCGATAAATCAACATCTGCTCGGAACCATTCCTTGCTTGATGCTTTCTCATATCTACAGGCGGATACATTACTTATTCATTTGTACCCTAAAAACTAAATAAGAGATCATTCAACGACAACCAAAAGAAGTTAGTTAAGTCCTCGATCGA
>NZ_CANMAB010000251.1:0-248 GCF_947495635.1 uncultured Virgibacillus sp.
GCGGAAGTAGTTCAGTGGTAGAACATCACCTTGCCAAGGTGGGGGTCGCGGGTTCGAATCCCGTCTTCCGCTCCAAGCCAAGCCGGGGTGGCGGAATTGGCAGACGCACAGGACTTAAAATCCTGCGGTGGGTTTCCACCGTGCCGGTTCGAGTCCGGCCCTCGGCACCATAAGCGCCCGTAGCTCAATTGGATAGAGCGTTTGACTACGGATCAAGAGGTTAGGGGTTCGACTCCTCTCGGGCGCGC
>NZ_CANMAB010000252.1:0-245 GCF_947495635.1 uncultured Virgibacillus sp.
TACCATCGGCGCTGGAGAGCTTAACTTCTGTGTTCGGCATGGGAACAGGTGTGACCTCTCCGCTATTGCTACCAGACATGATGTCTGCCAAGTGTTGTCAAAAAACAGTGACAACCAATATTATAATTGTTTTTCAGGAAAAATCAAGTACTATTTTGAAAAAATATGTATTCATTTGTACCCTAAAAACTAAATAAGAGATCATTCAACGACAACCAAAAGAAGTTAGTTAAGTCCTCGATCGA
>NZ_CANMAB010000253.1:0-244 GCF_947495635.1 uncultured Virgibacillus sp.
TACTGGAAAAAGAAATTATCCCTGAAATAGAAAGGGAAAGTTCCGATGAACTTTCAAAGGAAGAACTCAGTGAAGTGGTTAAAAAGCTAGATGAAAAAGTGAAGAAATACGATCAAGAAATCGAGGAAAGTGAAAAAGCAAAAGATCGCAAACAACTCCGTTCTATGCGAAAAGAACCCAAGCAATACCGTAAACAATTCCAAGACTATGTAATTCGTAAACAGAAATATCAAAATGATATGGA
>NZ_CANMAB010000254.1:0-243 GCF_947495635.1 uncultured Virgibacillus sp.
CGAACAGATAAAGCCGGATTTAAACGAACCTTTCGTGTCTATGAATGCGAAGATTGTTCGGGATGTCCATTACGCGTTCATTGTACCAAAGCAAAAGGAAATCGTAAGATTTTCTACAATGCCCATTGGGAACAGCAAAAAGCATATATAAGAGAGCAGCTTTCAAAAGAAGAAACGGGAGAAATCTATGGAAAACGTAAAATAGATGTAGAACCTGTCTTCGGATTTTTGAAGGCTAATTTG
>NZ_CANMAB010000255.1:0-240 GCF_947495635.1 uncultured Virgibacillus sp.
TCTAAACTTGTACGCTTTATTTTGTTTAGCCATATCAAATCACCTCACTTTATCCTTTGATTTTCAATCTATTTTTTTACTACTTCAATAGGCGAACCGCCAGTCGTCAACAAGCAAAAACTTCTTGACCAAAACATTTCTTTCCCTAACTTTTTACGGACATGAGGAAAATCCCTCTTGCTAAGTCTTGAACTGGCACTTTTATAGGCATTGATGAATTTCGATCATTCACTGTTGGGT
>NZ_CANMAB010000256.1:0-238 GCF_947495635.1 uncultured Virgibacillus sp.
AAAAAAAGAATTTGAGTCGTCTTTTTTATAACAAACTTCAAGTTTCACTGAAAAATCATAAGATTTTCAGTGGCCTCCTACATGAAGGGGAGTTTTTTATTGTTTCTTCATTCTTTTGTCTCAGCATCTTTTTTAAAAGTTAAGAAAGTATAAAATCAGTACAATGACTGCGTTAAGCGAAGTAGTTATTTTGAAATGTTTGATGTATATTGGCAATGCTCCGACTAATTACTTCGCT
>NZ_CANMAB010000257.1:0-237 GCF_947495635.1 uncultured Virgibacillus sp.
GGGAAGTAGCTCAGCTTGGTAGAGCACATGGTTTGGGACCATGGGGTCGCAGGTTCAAATCCTGTCTTCCCGACCATTATATGGGGCCTTAGCTCAGCTGGGAGAGCGCCTGCCTTGCACGCAGGAGGTCAGCGGTTCGATCCCGCTAGGCTCCACCAATATTTGCTCTTTGAAAACTGAACAAAACAACCAGTATGTCAAGAGAAAAACATGCAACTGTTTTTTCTTAAAAATAAC
>NZ_CANMAB010000258.1:0-231 GCF_947495635.1 uncultured Virgibacillus sp.
CTGAATATTTCCATTGACGACATTCGTTGTGTAGCTTTGTTTATGGCGTTTGCTTTTGAATTTTGGGAACCTGGCATGCCCTTTGAAGAAGGCTTTATATGCCTTATCTAAATTTAGTTGAGCGTTTGCCAACGCTAATGAATCGACTTCTTTTAGCCATTCGTATTCTTTTTTGTAATTGGCAGGGGTAGGATGTTTTACCTTTTTCCATGCTTCTTTATCATCTTTTAG
>NZ_CANMAB010000259.1:0-222 GCF_947495635.1 uncultured Virgibacillus sp.
AAGAAGAAACGGGAGAAATCTATGGAAAACGTAAAATAGATGTAGAACCTGTCTTCGGATTTTTGAAGGCTAATTTGAGTTTCACTCGTATGTCAGTGAGAGGCAAATCGAAAGTGGAAAATGAATTAGGATTCGCCTTTATGGAGGTGAACTTAAGAAAGTACACCGCCATAACACAAAATTCATGTATTTATGATAATGAAAAAGATTCCAGCTATCTAT
>NZ_CANMAB010000260.1:0-218 GCF_947495635.1 uncultured Virgibacillus sp.
GAACGGAGTTGTTTGCGATCTTTTGCTTTTTCACTTTCCTCGATTTCTTGATCGTATTTCTTCACTTTTTCATCTAGTTTTTTTACTACTTCATTGAGTTCTTCCGTTGAAATTTCATCAGAACTTTCTCTTTCTATTTCGGGGATAATTTCTTTTTCCAGTAGCTCCGCATACATTTGATTCGACTTCTCTACTAAATCGGAGCTGTATTTTTCAAT
>NZ_CANMAB010000261.1:0-215 GCF_947495635.1 uncultured Virgibacillus sp.
ACCCGCTCAAAAAAGTGGATCTTCAGGTCAAACATTTCCCACAGGAGTTGAAGTGGCCGCCCTTCGCTATTATCAGGTTCTACAACGCTAGCATGAAGTAACACAGCTGCTTTTATACTCACGGATAGCAATTTTTTTACTTTACCCATTGGAAAAAAAGTCAACCTATTACTTATGACAAGAATTGTTGCACCTTCTCATAGCGGAGACTAATT
>NZ_CANMAB010000262.1:0-213 GCF_947495635.1 uncultured Virgibacillus sp.
ATGAATAAGCGTACTTATTTATCGCCTTAACTTTTGGTTTTCTAGCTTCCGCTCATAGCGATTAGCATGACTTCCTTCCTCTTCGTACGATAAGTCAACATCGATTCACTTACGTTTATCGTGTTTCCTTTATCTCCTGCGAGTCAGTCCAGTCTGTACATCGCTAAACATTCGCTTCCGCTTTTAGTTTGATGTCGTTGTTACTCTTATTTA
>NZ_CANMAB010000263.1:0-213 GCF_947495635.1 uncultured Virgibacillus sp.
GCTAACTTTTTTAGCAAAACCCGCTCAAAAAAGTGGATCTTCAGGTCAAACATTTCCCACAGGAGTTGAAGTGGCTGGCCTTCGTTATTATCAGGCTCTACAACGCTAGCATGAAGTAACACAGCTGCTTTTATAATCACGGATAACGATTTTCACTTTACCCATTGGAAAAAAAGTCAACCTATTACTTATGACAAGAATTGTTGCACCTTC
>NZ_CANMAB010000264.1:0-212 GCF_947495635.1 uncultured Virgibacillus sp.
GGCCACTTCAACTCCTGTGGGAAATGTTTGACCTGAAGATCCACTTTTTTGAGCGGGTTTTGCTAAAAAAGTTAGCTAAAGGACAAACCCCACGGAAAGGGCAGTGGGCAGCCGGAGTGGTGGTCAAGCAAGCAGGGGGCTGGGACATAACTAGCCCTTATGAAGTTAAAAAAGATTCCAGTTATCAAAAAATGATAGCTGGAATCTTTTTT
>NZ_CANMAB010000265.1:0-209 GCF_947495635.1 uncultured Virgibacillus sp.
ATGGTGGAGGATGCAGGGCTCGAACCTGCGACCCCTTGCTTGTAAGGCAAGTGCTCTCCCAGCTGAGCTAATCCTCCGATGCACTATGTGCAACGCGTAAATAAATTGCGTTTTGAATTAAAAATTAAGTATAATGCCTGGCGGCGTCCTACTCTTGCAGGGGCAAAGCCCCAACTACCATCGGCGCTGGAGAGCTTAACTTCTGTGTT
>NZ_CANMAB010000266.1:0-207 GCF_947495635.1 uncultured Virgibacillus sp.
ACGTGTTCTTCTTTGCAAAGTTAGTTGAGGCCGTGCCCCATAGCCGTCAAGCTAAGAAAAAAGTAGTATGGTGCAATAAAAATATAAACATATTTTTCCAGTCTAGTCCGTATTCTCTTATGGGTACTTGTTTTCTTTTTTACACTGTTACTTACGCGGCACGGAAATGTACTTTATACGCAATGTTTAAGACATCAAAAGGACTTT
>NZ_CANMAB010000267.1:0-207 GCF_947495635.1 uncultured Virgibacillus sp.
CAGTTTGGCATCTTCTATCATATAATTGATTCGATCGATTGGATGTGTTGGATCGATAGGTAAGTAGGCGCCGCCTGCCTTGAGAATGCCTATCATGCCGACCATCATTTCTAGCGAACCATCGATCATAATACCGACAATCGCATTGGCTGTGATGCCATTTTGGCGTAAGGTCCTTGCGAGTTGATTCGCCTTTTCATTTAAGGC
>NZ_CANMAB010000268.1:0-205 GCF_947495635.1 uncultured Virgibacillus sp.
CATTCAACAACACTTCCACTGATTCAGAAAGCTGATGAACAATTTCTTTTTCATAAATCGGACGCGCTTCTTCCTCGGCCTGTTTTTCTTTGAGCCATTGTTCACGCTCAGCTTTTGGTTTGCGTCCGCGCTTTTTCGGTGTTGTCCTTTCTTTCTTATCGGATGTATGAGCGCGATCTCTTGCCTCGAAATGAGTAGCGTCAAT
>NZ_CANMAB010000269.1:0-205 GCF_947495635.1 uncultured Virgibacillus sp.
CATTCAACAACACTTCCACTGATTCAGAAAGCTGATGAACAATTTCTTTTTCATAAATCGGACGCGCTTCTTCCTCGACCTTTTTTTCTTTGAGCCATTGTTCACGCTCAGCTTTTGGTTTGCGTCCACGCTTTTTCGGTGTTGTCCTTTCTTTCTTATCGGATGTATGAGCGCGATCTCTTGCCTCGAAATGAGTAGCGTCAAT
>NZ_CANMAB010000270.1:0-204 GCF_947495635.1 uncultured Virgibacillus sp.
AACAGACTGTGTATAGGCACATAAGATAATCTTCATCATCATGCGTGGATGGTATGCAGGACAACCTGTTTCACGCAAAAATCCCACAAATGATTCCTCTGGGATATGTTCTACAATATGGTTAACCGCATAGGCGATATCATTTTCTTGTAATTTCATTTCAAAATCTAAAGGCAAAACGACTTGATTCATGGTATAATGTTT
>NZ_CANMAB010000271.1:0-204 GCF_947495635.1 uncultured Virgibacillus sp.
CCACGGAAAGGGAAGTGGGGCAAGCCGGAGTGGTGGTCAAGCAAGCAGTAGCTATTATTCCATAATAGCTACTATAGAAGCGTAGATCTGAGCATGTAGTGATAAGGACTGAGCGAATTTTGCTCAATTTTTCTTATAAGTTAAGAAAGTATAAAATCAGTGCAATGACTGCGTTAAGCCAAGTAGTTATTTTGAAATGTTTGA
>NZ_CANMAB010000272.1:0-201 GCF_947495635.1 uncultured Virgibacillus sp.
CCGTGGGGTTTGTCCTTCAGCTAACTTTTTTGAGCAAAACCCGCTCAAAAAAGTGGATCTTCAGGTCAAACAATTCCGACAGGAGTTGAAGTGGGCGGCCTTCGCTATTATCAGGCTCTACAATGCTAGCATGAAGTAACACAGCTGCTTTTATACTCACGGATAGCGATTTTCACTTTACCCATTGTAAAAAAAGTTAAC